>JBKHFN010000008.1:0-15974 GCA_046540195.1 Salinarchaeum sp. | reverse complement strand
TAGTGAGTGACATCTGACGGTTATGAGCTAATTTCGAAACCGTGCAACGGGCTATTTTGTACGTGTCCAGAGCGTCCTCCACCTGATTCGTCTCTGGTCCCCACTCTTGATCGTACATCCAGTCATAGAGCTTCTTCACCCGCCGAAGGTACGTTTCCATCGTACTCGTGGCGACAGCGTCTTCGTCGCGGCCAGCCCACTCAGCGGCGAAGCTGAGTGCCTCCTGTTCGGTGACCTCACACAGCGACTTGTCGTCGAGATACTCGCGAAAGTATTTGATGCAGTGGCGGTAGGGTCGTTCGGTGGACTCGGCGTAATTCTGAGCCGTGAGGAACTTGCTGACGATCTCGTCGTTCGCTGGTGGATCTGGCTTATTGTCGCCGTTGCGGAGTTCCTGTAGCTCTTGACGCAGTTCCCGGTTCTCTTCTCGGAGTGTACGGTTCTCCTCCCGGATGGCCTTCAGCTCATCGCGTATCTCGGTCAGGATGTCTTCGGCACTCATAGTTCCCCGTTCTGACGGCGGATTAGCCCAGGCTCGATGTCCGTGGCATCGCAGTAGGCCTCGAACGCGTCGCGGCTCGTTGCCTTTGCCTCCTCGTCGTAATTATCGAGTTGAACGTGTCCCCCGTACTCCGGACGTGATAAGGTTCGAGCGTACTGAAGAACAGTGTCGAAGTCGTAGCCGGTTAATCTGGCCACGTCGTACAGTTCAACGTAGTTCATGCCTTCTGGACCAGCGTGTTGACCGACGGCTTCGTTTTGACACAGAATTTCGAGGATACTGGCCTCGATACGGTGGACACGACGGGCGGCATCGAGGTGACCCTTTTCCTCTCTCTGCCGGTCAAGCTGAGATTTCAGACGTTGTACTTGTTCCCGATACCTGTCCACCTCTTCCTCTAACTCTTGAAGTCGCTCGCGTTCATCGTGGTTGACGGCGTCGAGCAGATTCTTTTCGGCCTCCATACCTCGCTGGACGAGTTCTCCGACTCCCTTCGACCACTGAGGTTCGTTCTTGTCGCCACGAACGAGCCCCATTTCGTCGGTGATGAAGTTGGCGACCTCCTCCTTGGTGGGCCGCTGATCTCCCGACTGACCGAAATATAGACGTATCATTCGGTCGGGGTTTGTCTCGCTCATACACCCAATTCTGGAGCGTTCTTTATAAGTATTATCTATAATCAAGGGTGTGTCGCCCGGAACACTAACGACCGGCGTCATCCGCGGCGGTGGGCCCTGTCGGCCGGCTAACCCTCGTGCCGGGCGTATCACGTGCCGGGGTTCGCCACCGGTCATCGCAGCCGAATAGCGCCTCGGGTGGGGACTGCGGCACGCAATATTGTATACGACCGCCGGCCTGGTATCCCTTTCGGCCGGCTCAGGATAGCGTGTATGCCGACTCCGGAAGCTGGACATAGCCGCCGTTACGGTACCGACGCTTGCGCAGGCGGTACTGCGCGTAGAGCTTCAGCCCGCGGACGCCTGCGGAGAGCCGTGGCGAGAGTACACGTCCCTCGGTCCCCGTGGCCTTGAGCCTGCGTGTCATCCGGAAGGCTCGGTCCCAGTCCGCCGGCTTGTAGTCGGACACGAGGTCGGCAAAGGCGACATTTCGAAGTACCTCCGACCCGATGGCGTCCTTCCAGGCGTCGTTGTACCGCTCAAGTCGGTCGCGTGCTGCTAACTCGCCCGCGATCGTCCCGGTGCGGATGGCGACGTGATCGCCACCTTCGTGAAAAGCCGAGGTGGCACCCATGGCGCCCCCAACGACAGCGATGCCGGCGGCCGTCGGCGAGTCAATCGGCCGGGTCGAGGAGATCGCGTAGGTCTCGGTCCCGCGTCGCTTGCCGCGGTCCTCAACCAGCTCGAAGTCCGCCGGCTCGTAGGCGGGATAGACCCGGGCCAACAGACGCTCAAGGTAGGTCTGTGGGTTCGGCAGCTCCTCGTCGTCGGGGTCGACCAGCCAGTAGTCCGTCGGAGTGTCGACGTCCGCCATCGTCAGTCCGATGGGCATTGTCAGGCCGATCCGCGCGACGCCGTCGTCGTTCGGGAAGATCCAGGGGTAGGCCGTTTCGCCAGGGATGGCTCCCCACCAGAACTTCATGCTCGTTGGCTCGAAGGTGTCTGCCGGGAGTCGGCGGTGTTCTTGATACGCGATGTGGTTGGCCGTCCGCGTCCCCAGATACGTGGTAATCGATTCGCCCGCCGGGAGGTACTGGTCGAGGACGCTATTGGTCACCTGCCGCTGGGGCCCGTCGGCGAGGATGAGGGCATCAGCAATGAGATTACTCCCGTCGCCAAGTGTGAGTCGGTGTTCGGGCGTTCCCGTGAGGTCGCTTGTGACCTCCCGAACGCTTGTCTCTCCGCGGTAGGTCGCGCCGGCTGTCTCAGCGCGCTCGCGGAGCCAGTCGTCCATGGCGACCCGATCGAAGGTGAATCCAAAATGCGGGTAGCTGCCATCCATTCCTGTCCGGTCGACGACGACCGATTCGGAGGGGCCGATGAACTCGGCTCGATCGATATCCTGGAGAATCACCTCGTCGGGAATCTCCTCGGGATCCAGTCCGGCGATGTCCACCCAGTAATCGAGCAGCCCGGCGGCGTCCGTCGAGTCGGGTCCCGGCTCGCTTCGATCCTCCCGTGGGACGCCCTTCTCGAGGACGACGGCGTCGGCACCGGACGCGGCTGCTGCACGCCCGGCTGCCAGCCCCGCCGGTCCCCCGCCGACGATCGCGACATCGTACCGCTGCATGCACAGTACTCGGGGACGGTGGAATCTTAAACCACCCCCTTTCGGCACAGCACTCACTCGAAGGCGTCAAGCGGCGCCTGCCGCCCGGCGACGAGCGTGGACTTGCGGCGCAACCGCGGCGCCGCAACCGGTAGCCGTTTGAGAATCCGATCAACGGCCCCCTGGAAGGTCTCCGCGACTGCTGGCTCGCCCTCGAAGGCGTTACGAACGGCCTCGCGGATCTGCCAGACGCCGACCGGTGCCCAGTAGTCGTCGGTGACCTCCCGTAACACGAGACACGTCGCTTGTCGGTCGCGCTCGGCAAGCGCCTCAAGCACGGCTAGCCGGGCGGCGTAGTAGGCGCCGGCGGTCTCCTTGACGTACTCTGATCGCCCGGCGTGGCCCTCGTAGTCGGCCATCAGCTGGTGACGGGTCCCCTGTGGATTCCACACTGAGCCCGGCGCCTTCATCTCGACAAGCTCGAACTCCCACTGGGCGGGCCCGAGGATGACCCAAAAGCGATTGCCGAGGTACTCGTTGTACCAGACCTCCACCTGGTCGATGGCAGTGGCGGTGTCGATCCGCCCTCTAAGATACTGGCCGATGGTGTCATCAACAGCCGTGATCGACCACCGCGTCGGCACGAGCCGACGCTGTTCGCCCCGGCCGAGAGCGCCCGCCGAGAGGATGTCGTTGATCTCATAGACATCATACCCGCGGCGGTAGAGATACGTCATTGCCCCATCGGCCCGCCAGTCGTCGTCCTCAAGGGTCTTTTTGACCGGGCGGGGAACGTGCGGGTTCTCGGTGAGATCGATCGACTCCGCTGTGGCGTCCGGTCCCGTTGGCGTGCGCACCTGATCAACCGATAGATCAAGCTGCGGCCGTTCGCTGAGGCCGATCTCGATATCAACCGGCCGGTCGGCGATCGCCACCTCCCGTTGTGCGCCGACGAAGCCGTCCCAGACATCGCGGACGTTCACGTCAGCCCGCCGTCGGGAGTTTAACAGACCTGTCCGTCGGTCGAGCACCGTCTCGATGTCTGTACCGTACCACTCGCCCTGGGTCGCGTAGGCGGCGGCGTTGTCCTCGTCGCCGACCGGCGAAAGCACGCCCGCTGAAACGTCCGGGTGGCCTGATCGCCCGACGAAGATCTCCGGGGCGGTCGATCCGACGAGGGTGTCGCCCTGTAGGGCTTCGAACCGGTCAGGGACATCCTCGATGTACTCGGTGATCCGGTAGGACTTCGCCTGTGCGAGGCGACGCTGTTCGGCCCGGTCGTCGGTCAGGCCCGTCTCAAGGAACTCGTCGAGGCGCATCGGTAGGGGCACTGACAGCGGCTCAGCTGTGGATGCCCATTGCTTCGATCTGTTCTTGATAGCGGTTCCGGATGGTGACCTCGGTCACCTGCGCGACGTTGGCCACCTCGCGCTGGGTCTTTTTCTCGTTGCACAACAGCGAGGCGGCATAGATGGCGGCAGCGGCGTACCCCGTCGGTGACTTGCCCGAGAGCAGCCCCTCCTCGGCGGTCTTCTCGATGATCTCGCTGGCCTTAATCTGAACCTCCTCGCTGAGTTCGAGCTCGGAGCAAAACCGTGGAACGTATTTCTTCGGGTCGACCGGCTCCATCTCAAGACCGAGTTCCTGGGAGATGTACCGGTAGGTCCGACCGATCTCCTTACGCTTGACCCGCGAGACATCGGAGATCTCCTCAAGGCTCCGTGGAATGCCCTCCTTGCGACAGGCAGCATACAGAGCGGCTGTCGAGACCCCTTCGATTGACCGGCCGCGGATGAGGTCCTCCTTGAGCGCGCGCCGGTAGATGACGCTGGCAACCTCCCGGACCGACCGCGGGACGCCCAGTGCCGAGGCCATCCGGTCGATCTCCGAGAGCGCGAACTGGAGGTTGCGCTCGCCGGCGTCCTTCGTCCGGATGCGCTCTTGCCACTTGCGCAGCCGGTACATCTGGCTACGCTTCTCCGAGGAAATCGACCGTCCGTAGGCGTCCTTATTCTTCCAGTCGATCGCGGTCGTGAGCCCCTTGTCGTGCATCGTCTTGGTCGTCGGGGCGCCGACACGCGATTTCTCCTTGCGCTCTTCGTGATTGAACGCCCGCCACTCCGGCCCCGGATCGATCTGTTCATCCTCGATGACTAGCCCGCAGTCCTCACAAATCAGTTCCCCCCGATCGGAGCTCTTAACCAGATTTTCCGACCCACACTCCGGACAGCTCCGCACTTGTTCATCGTCCCCAGCTTGTTCGACCCCCTCGACTTCCCGCTGGCGCGTAGACCGTGTCATCGCACTTTTATGGTAGTACAATTGCCGGACTTAAATCCTTCCCCGAATTCACCGTCTTTGCAGGGGTCAGAACCATGCCTGCTCGGAGAAATCGAGAGCTTACGGGCCGATTCCCCGCGTTGTTGGGGGCGATATAAAGGCAATCCCTTTATTCATACATCGCTCACCTGTGGGTAATGCCGACCGTCGAGTGCGATCCAGCGCAGGCGCGCGAGCAGCTTGCGGCCGCCGGCGCGACAATTGAGTCGGGGAATACAGCGCATGAGCGCTGGCGCGCCACGTTGGGTGATGCCGTGGCCGTCGCCTACGAGGACACGGTGGTGGTCCAGGGGCAGCATCCACAGGATATCCAGGCTGTCATCCAACCGCAGGGCGGCCGCGTCCATATCTACTTTGATGGAGCCAGTCAGGGCAATCCCGGACCGGCGGCGATCGGGTGGGTGCTGGTGACCGACGATGGGATCGTTGCTGACGGGGGCGAGCGCATCGGCAAGACGACCAACAACCGCGCGGAGTACGAGGCGCTGATCCGGGCGCTTGAGGTCGCTCTTGACTATGGCTTCGATGAGGTGCTCATCCGCGGGGACTCCGAACTCGTCGTCAAACAGGTTCGCGGGGGCTATCAGACGTCTGAGCCAGCCCTCAAAGAACGACGGACACGGGTTCATGAACTCCTTGCTGAGTTCGACGAGTGGTCGATCACACACGTCCCCCGCGAGGTGAACGAACGCGCCGACACGCTTGCAACGGAGGCTCTTTCCAATGGCTGAGGTGCCGACCGATGTGGTTGATGAGGCCGAACGTCTCACCCGCCTGGCCCGTCGGACCGATACGTCTGCGGAGGCACAGGCGTATCGTGAGCGCCGCGATACGCTTCTTGCCGATCACGGCTACGCGGCCCGCGTGCGTTCGGAGTCCGACGGCGATACGCTCGTGTGTTACCCCGAGGACTGGCTCGTTGAGGGCACTGTCGACCCCGACCGGATTGACGATCTTGAGCGCGCTCACGAGCGCTCGCTATCAGGGCCGGGGGATCCCGACGAGTGGGCGGCTGTTGAGGAAACCAACCAGCGTGTTGTCGAACGAGTCCGCGAGCGACACGGCCAGGACCATGCTGCCAACGCTGCCGCGCTCGCCGCCTTCGCGAGCGATCACTACGCCAAGCCCATTGCGTCGCTCACCGAGCACGAGCTTGAGGAGTTCCGTACCGAATATTACGTTCGGAATGTCTGGCCGACGGACGACCAGGCAGCCATCCTCGACACGTCGATTGCGCACGCCCGTCAGGCGGCTGTCGACGAGCGATCGTGAGTCGATGCCGAAAGTGACTTGCCGTTACCCCGTAGACCGGCGAACATGGTCGATAAGTGGGAAGAACTCGAAACCGGTCCAAATCCGCCTGAGACCGTCTACGCGGTCGTCGAGTGTCTCAAGGGCGAACGCAACAAGTACGAGTACGACAAGGAGGTTGCTGATGTCGTCCTTGATCGGGTTCTTCACTCGAATGTGCACTACCCGAGTGACTACGGCTTTCTGCCACGGACGTACTACGATGACGAGGATCCCTTCGACATCCTCGTGCTTCTTGAGCAAGCCACCTTCCCCGGGTGTGTGATCGAGGCCCGACCGATCGGGATGATGCAGATGGACGACGACGGCGAGAAGGACGACAAGATCATCGCTGTCCCAACCGAGGATCCCCGCTACGACGAGGTGCAATCGATTGACGACCTCGCCGCCGACGAGCGCGCCGAGATTGCCGAGTTCTTTGAGACCTACAAGAATCTCGAGGAAGGCAAAGAGACAGAGGTCCTCGGCTGGGAGGACCGCGAGGCTGCCCAGGAGGCCATCGAACACGCAATGGCCCTCTACGACGAACATTTCGACAGTCCTCGGGCCTAGCCGCCTGCCGGGATCATACCCTGGAGTAATTATCACGACAGTGGTATGTAGTATGATTATGGGTAATGTTATGCCTGCCGGGGGTGTAGCACTAGCTGTCATGTCAGTCCACGACGGCGCCGACGCCCCCTGCGGTCCCGAGGATCTGTCTGCCGAGTCGGTAACCCACCCGCCGGTCGGCATCGATCACCCAACGGTCATCCCCGACGAAAAGTAGTGCTCACCGGCCGAAACCAACTTTCTTGTAGGGATCTCCTATACGGGTCAGCATGGGTCTGCTCGATCGACTCCGCGGGAACGACGACTCGCGTGTCGTCTTCATCGGTATCGATGGCGTGCCGTTCTCGTTGCTCTCCGAGCACTTTGATGAGTTTGAACACCTCGCGGCGCTGGCCGAGGAGGGAACGGCGGCGTCGATGGACAGCATTGTGCCCCCCGAGTCAAGCGCGTGCTGGCCGGCGCTGACCACCGGCGTCAATCCCGGCAAGACCGGGGTGTACGGCTTTCAGGACCGCGAGGTCGGCTCATATGAGACGTACGTCCCGATGGGCCGCGATGTCCAGGCAACCCGTCTGTGGGATCGCGTTGAGGACGCCAACCGGTCGGCCACTGTGATGAACGTTCCTGTGACGTTTCCGCCCCAGCGAACCGTCTCGAAGATGGTCTCGGGCTTTCTTTCGCCGGAACTCGAAAAGGCCGCCCATCCGGAGGCTGTTGCCCAGTACCTCGAAGGGATCGACTACCGAATTGATGTTAATGCCCGGCTGGGCCATGACGACGACAAGACGGCGTTCATTGAGGATGCCAACGCGACCGTCGAGGCCCGTATGGAGGCCTTCCAGCACTACCTCGCGGAGGACGACTGGGACCTGTTTTTCGGCGTGTTCATGACGACCGACCGGGTCAACCACTTCCTCTTCGGCGACTACGCTGATGAGGGCGAGTACTACGACGCGTTCATGGATTTTTACCGCCGGATCGATCACTATATCGGCCAGATCCGCGACGCCATTCCCGACGATGCGACGCTGGTTGTTGCCTCTGATCACGGATTCCAGCGACTTGATTATGAGGTCAATATGAACCAGTGGCTTCGTGAGGAGGGCTGGCTCACTTTCGAAGACGACGATCATGAGGAACTGGGTGACATCGCTGATGCGACCCGTGCCTACTCGCTCATCCCCGGTCGCTTCTATCTGAATCTTGAGGGACGAGAGCCCCGCGGGAGCGTCCCCGAAGCGGACTATGAGGCCGTCCGTGAGGAACTTGCTGACGCTCTTCGGGCGCTTGAGGGCCCCGAGGGACGACCGGTCTGTAAGCGCGTCGTCACCAAGGAGGACGCCTATGCGGGGCCACACGACGACATCGCCCCCGACCTCACTGTGATCCCTCACGAGGGCTTTGACCTGAAGGCCGGCTTCGGTGACGACAAGGCGGTGTTCACCGAAGGTCCCCGCTCAGGGATGCACCGCTTCGATAATGCCTCGCTGTTTGTCGATGACCCCGACGCTGATCTTGCGGATGTTGATCTGCTTGATATTGCGCCGACGATCCTCTCGTTGATGGATCTTGAGTACGACGCGACGGTGTTTGATGGAACGAGTGTCGTCTGATTCGACGACAACGTGAGCGTTATGAGGATGCATTGAGTATCGCTGGACGCGCGCGGGTAGCCAAGAGGTCAACGGCGCAGCGCTTAGGACGCTGTCCCGTAGGGGTCCGCAGGTTCGAATCCTGTCCCGCGCACTCTCTCGCTTGTGTCTTCGGACGCTCTGCAATGACTCTACAGCGTGAATGACGCACCGATATTGAGCGTTGTCTTGGATGCTGACCCGGATGTTGAGCGCATACGTTCCTAACTCAGCGCCACGGTCAATGCGGCGTGCTGACCCTCGTCCACATTCGCCGCGGCTGTATCTGATGGGTCCCCCGCCTCGTGGCATATTGGTCCAGATGTGAGCCACCCACAGTCTTAAGCGGTTTTAGATAATTTGTCTGATTTATGGCCGATGATAAGCAAGGGCGAGAGAAACAGGCCCGTGACGCGACGCGCCGCCAGCAGCGCCGGGATATCGAAACCGACCTAGAGCGGATGGATGAGCCCGAGCCGCCGATTGCGGATGAGGAACTGCACCTCTTTGAGGAGCGTATCAAGCCCTTGCGGTTCCCCGCGACCGGAAAGACTGTCGTTGAGGAGGCGGGCGAGCACGAGCTCACGGCTGAGGAAGATACTCATACCGTTCGTGAGCTCATCCCCGAATCCGAGCGACACCAGTACGAGAGTCCTCAGGCAGTACGTGCGCAAGTCCAGCGACCAACGGTTGCCGGCGCGATGAAGCGGATTATCGAGGCCAGCGACTTACTTGAGGATGTCTCCCAGCGCAAGACTCGGCAGAACGCCTACGAGAAGACCCTCCGGGCGCTGAAGGCGATCGAGGCCGACGACGAGGACGAAGGTATCCGCGTCGTGACCGACTGGATTCTCGAGCAGATCCGCGAGGATGGGCGTCTTCCTAGCTCGCGTGAGGTCAGACAACGTGCCGCGGAGTTCTGCCGGGACAACGACATGCCGATCAGCGACAACGATTGGCTCGGAGCGTGACTACTCAGGGAGGTCGAAGACCAGCCGGTCATCCGGCGTGACGCCGTGTTCGGTCGTCCAGTCGTAGGGCACCTCAAGAACGTACTGTCCGTTGCCGTGATAGCGCTGCGCGGCACCATTTTCTTCGGGCCCCGGGGCGGGAGCGTGATGCATCCGGGTAATCCGCCCGTCAGCCCCTGCGTAGATGATATCAATCCCAAACTCCATATTCTTCATGTAGAACTCCCGGCTCGCCGCGGTCTCGAACACAAAGAGCATGCCCCATCCCGGACGAAGGGTCTCGGTGGCTGAGAGTCCCTGTCGACGCTCAGAACGGTCGTCAGCGATCGCCGCCGTGACCGTTGCGCGTTGGGTGTCATCAGGGGTAACAGCGGCAACAGTCGTCGTTGGATAGTCGGTGTAGATCGATCGCTCCTCTGACCGTCCGAGACAGCCGGCCGTCGCCAGCCCGATGCCAGCGAGCACCCCTCGTCGGGTCTGTTCGTCCACAGGTACGCGTAGGGTGACCCGTGCCTAAGCCCTCCGGTTCCGCCGAACCCGCGGTGCTCTTGATGCTCGACCCCCTGATACGGCTATGAGTTGGCACACAGTTACGATCCGTTCTGTCGAGTCCGTCGGGCCGGACACCGTCGCGGTCACCCTTGAGACCCCCGCCGGACTCTCGGCTGTCCCCGGGCAGTTTCTCAAACTTCGTCGGACGATGAATGGCGATCCAGTCACCCGGTTTTACTCATTGTCGGCGGCTGACGATGGGCTTGAGGTTACCGTTGCGGTTGATCCTGAGGGCAGTCTCTCGCCGTGGCTCGTGGAGGCTTCGCCCGGCGCCACCGTCGAGATCGACGGCCCTTATGGGCAGGCGTTCTACGAGGACGCCCCAACAGTTGTACTGCTTGCCGGCGGCGTCGGAATCGCCCCGGCTGTGGGGGTCGCCGAGCGTGCGCTGGCCGCCGGCGCGCAGGTCACGCTCATTTATGCCGACGATGTCCGGCTCCACGAGCACCGGTTGGCTCAACTGGCTGCCGGTGGGGCGTCGGTACGGACGCTTCGAGCTGAGGCCGAGCTGACGCCGGCATTGATCGACCGTCTACCGACGGACGGACGGGTGTTCGTCTATGGCTTTGCCCCCTTCGTTGAGCGAGCTACAGCCGCCATCGACGCAGCCGGCGGCAACGCCGAGACGGCGACAATTGAGAATTTCGGCTGAGCGGTCGTCACCGTCATGTGGCGGCCGCCCGTCGCTCCACTATCGATGTACCTGCCTGATGAGACCTGGCCCGATCTACAGTCGTATTTCGACACCGAATCGATCGCCGTCGTGCCACTGGGCTCGACCGAACAGCATGGTCCACACCTGCCGGAGGGGACCGACCACTTCATCGCTGAGGCCTTTGCCCGTGAGGTGGCTGACCGTCTCGACATCCTCTGTACGCCGCCGGTTCGGATCGGCGTCTCCCCCCATCATCGACAGTTCCCAGGGACGATGTGGGTCGATCCGCCGGCCTTCCGGGCGTATGTCGAATCTTTCGCGCGGAATCTCGCCTATCACGGCATCGATCGGATCGTCTTCGTGAATGCTCATGGCGGAAACGTTGAACACCTCCGTGAGGTTGGTCGCCGCCTCCGCGACGACGAGGTGCTCTATGCAATCGAGTGGATGTGGAACGAGTCGATCCCTGATCTCGTGGACAACCTCTTTGCGCACAACGGCCCACACGGCGGGCCCAAGGAGACGGCAATGATCCAGTACCTCGCCGGTGAGCTGGTCGCTGAAGATCGGATTGAAGATGCCCGCGACGGCGGTCTCGTCAACTGGCAGACCGACGAGAGCGTCCGCCGCCACGGTGCTCGGGTCTTCTATGACTCGATCGACAACACCGACAACGGCGTGCTTGGTGACCAGACCGACGCGACGGCTGCGAAGGGTGAACGAATGTTTGAGGCAGCGGCTGACCAGCTCACCGCGCTCTGTGAGTGGCTTGACGCACAGCCCTTCGAGTCGCTACTGCCGAAATCGCGGGTCTGACCGCTTCCGATACACCACGACGGTGTCGCCCCGGTGGCGAAACACCCGCTCGTAATAGACAACAAATATGACCAAAAACTAATATTTTCTCTGATAGCCCGCGCCGCCTCGTTGAGCCTCTTGCAGCCCAAATCGGCCAACAGGTTTTATGCTGTCCCGTTCGGATATTCGTACAATGCCGGACGCGACCGTGACCGAGTTGTTTGCCGATCTGTCCGCAGACGTCGACGGCATCCTCCTGTTTTCCCCGCCGGCGTCCTACTACGAACGGGTTGCGGCGGCATCGACGCCGGTGATCGTCGTGGCGATCGAGAACGATATCGAGGCTGACACATTCGTCGAGCTTCCGCTCGCGTTCACCGATACCGTTGATCAGATCCAGTTCGGTGTCGATGCCGCCTTCCGGGACGGCCTGGTTTCAGAGGGCGACGAACTCCTGTGTGTCGTCTCGATGTTTGGTGACGACCTTGATACCGTTTCCCGGGTCCGGGCGACCGAAAGCGACCGCTCTGGCGTCTATGACCTCTTCTCGAACTCGCGTGCCGAGCCGGGGGTCATCCGCGATGTCCTTGAACTGGCCATCGAACTCGGCAAGAAAGGCCAGAAGGGTGAGCCCGTCGGAGCCCTGTTTGTCGTCGGCGACTCCGGGCAAGTGATGAACAAGTCTCGCCCACTCTCGTACAACCCCTTCGAGAAGAGCCACGTCCACGTTGGTGATCCCATCGTGACGGTCATGCTCAAGGAATTCTCGCGACTCGATGGCGCCTTTGTCGTCAGCGATGCCGGAAAGATCGTCTCCGCATATCGCTATCTCGAACCGGCTGCCGAGGATGTCGACATCCCAAAGGGACTCGGCGCCCGGCACATGGCCGCCGGAGCGATCACGCAGGACACCGAGGCAACGGCAATCGTCCTTTCAGAAAGCGACGGCCTTGTTCGGGCGTTCAAACACGGGGATCTGGTCCTTGAACTCGATCCCGAGGAGTACTGATCCACGGTCAGCCGACCGTCTCCGCGACGGTCGTATATGGCGTGCGACATGGCGGACCGTTCGCGAACCGCCACCGGCTCATGCCCCCAACACGGAGCAGTGACGATGATCGCGTGGCGATCTCTGTTCCGTGGAGACACCGACCGTAGGCGTGATCGCTCAGACAATCGCCCGCCCGTCTGAGCCATTCTGCCGCCGTCTCTTCAAGACTCGGCGTGAGGGTGTCGGCTAGTCGCTGGGCCTGTCGGGCCTGTTCGCGCCCCTGGGCCGGCCGGTCGGCCGGCTCGATCCACCGGTCGGCGGTCCCAACATTGACGACAACGTGTACACCTGGCGTGAGCGGGTGTGTCTGAGTCACTCCTGTCGGCCCCTCGTGGACGATCATGGCTGCGTACTCGCGATCCGCACAGACGAGATGAAATGGCGCGTAAGCGGTATGCGTTGTTGCCGCCTGTATCCGCTCAACAGCGGCCGCAGCCGAGCGTTCTGCGAGTGCATCAAGGACTAGCTGCCCGCGCGACCGGTCACCGTCGGAAGCCGACTGCCAGCGATTGGTCACTGCGACCGTGACCCCAGCAGCATTGTACCCGAGCCAGGTTCCACCAGCGTCGATGTCCCGCGGGGCGACAATCGGAATTGGTCGATCCCAGGCCGACGGCGGCCGGTAGGCGCGATCGGGTGCCTCGTCGCGGTTCATCGCGAGGCACACAGGGGCGTTGTCGAAGACCTTCCACGCGAGGACGATCGTACACACGGCTGATCACTTGTTCGCGTCGCGCTTTGTGTTTCGGGTTGAGGATGAGTGCTCCTGTCGCAACCCCACGATGCGTGTCCCAGCGGCGAGTGCAAGCGCACCAACGAGTGCACCAACGGCTCCGGCCGCTGCTAGTTGGTACGCCGTTGCGCCCCCGATGACGACTGTGTCGCCAGCTACCGGAAGCCAGGTGTAGTGGGGGCGGATCGGAAACAGTCCGCTTGGATCAGTTGGTCCGACGATCGGCAGGAAGTAATCAACGAGGAGATTGCCACTGTAGACGGCAGTCGCGACGACAATCGCTCGCAGTCGAAAAGTCGCGATCCGGTGAAGCACCATCGCCTGCACGACCATCCCAAGATGACTGATGAACAGAAAGGCGTGCAACGGAAGTCCGGCCTGTGCGATTGAGGCGTCCCAGCCGACGAGCAGCACCCAGGGTGTCCACACGCCGAAGATGAAGTTTCCGAAGAACGCCAGCACTGACAGGTACTCGCTGCGGTGGCCACTCGCCCACGCGGCAAAGGCAGCGGCGATTAGGAGGGTTGCCGTCGGACTGTCCGGTATTAGCGGCCACATGACCGTCGGCGTCGCGGCGAGCTGGTATCGGTAGTACCAGAAGCCAAAGGCGGTCCCGAGTAGATTGATCGCCACGACCGCCCACACGAATCGGTAGCCGACCCGCTCGATCGCAGCAGGCACCGGGGTGGCCCACCGCGGGAGGTCCTCACGTGGTGGCAGCCGCCGCTTCGATCCGACGACCTCGTCCATGTCATCCCGTGTGTCGACCGGCGGCTTATCGCTTTCTTCGTGTCCTTATAATTCACTGACAGGCCCTTCTGTCGGGGTTGCCGGTACGCCAGCGACCGTCGTTTCCGGAGGGACATCGGTGACAACTAACGAGTTCGCGGCGACGGTCGCACCGGTGCCGACCTCCACGCCCGGGAGCACGATGGCCCCGGCCCCGACTGTTGCCTGCGCACCGATAATCGTCTCGCCGACTCGATACTCGTCTTGGAGGTACTCGTGACAGAGGATCGTAGCGTTGTATCCGATGATGGCATCGGCGCCGACGGTGATCTGCTCCGGCCAGAACACGTCCGGCGTGGCCTCAAGGCCCCAGGCGGCCCCCGAACCAACCGTCATCCCGAGTTGGCGATATAGCCAGTTCTTCATCCGCAGACTCGGAAGAATCCGACAGAGTGCAATGACGAGGTACTGCGCGATCACCCGAAACGGTGATCGGCTTGCCGGCCAGTGCCACAGGGAATTTCGCTGACCGGGTGTTGTGTGTCGGTCAAGCCGCTCGTGGCGGGACTCCTCGCTCACACCGAACGCTTGCGTCCGGGGGCACATGATCCTAACTGCCGACGGTCACTCCTCGCGTAGTGTCGTCATATGATCAACCCGTGACTGCACGAGTGCCTCCGTGCCAATGTCCGAGCGCACGCGGAGTCCGTCGGTGCCGGTACGCTCAAAGGCCTCAGAGACAATGGTCTCGGCCTCGGTGATTGTTGGCGCGCGCCCGACAACCGCGAATGACCGAGAGGTCGTGGTGTAGAGACCATTCTCGCGTGCGTCGACACTCGCGTAGAACAACGTTGCCGGGGCAGCCGCCTCGTCGTCGATCGTCACCGCGGCACCGGCCTGTGGATCCGTTGGATAGCCGTCAGGCACCGCATACCGACAGACAGTGGCTTGATCACGAAAAGCGAACTCGGGGAGTGACTCGCCGTCGCGGGCGGCTACCAGCACATTGAGGAAGTCCGTTTCGAGTACCGGCAGCGTGTTCATTGCCTCGGGATCGCCAAAGCGAGCGTTGAATTCGACGACTTTCGGACCGTCGGCGGTCAACATAAACTGCCCATAGAGGATGCCCCGATACGACGGGAGGTGCTCGACGGTCGCCTCAAGAATCTCGACGGCGGCCTCGTACTCCGCCTCGGTCATGAACGGCAGCGTGTATTCGGCCGCACTGTACGAGCCCATGCCGCCGGTGTTTGGCCCCTCGTCGTCTTCGTAGGCGCGTTTGTGGTCCTGGACTGCCGGCGTAACTCGAACTTCGCCGTTTGCCACGAACGCCTGAACGGTGAACTCCTCGCCGACCAGCCGTTCTTCAAGAACGAACTGGTCGTAGTCGCTCTCGCGGATGTAGGTCTTGGCCTCGGCCTTGCTAATCTGATCCCCCGTCACGCGGACGCCCTTTCCACCGGTCAGTCCTGTCGGCTTGATGGCGAGATCTCCCTCGGTGTCATCGATGTACGCACACGCCGCGTCAACATCCTCGAAAACGGCGAATTCCGGACGGCCCGGGATGTCGTGTTCGGCCATAAACTCCCGCTGAAAGGCCTTGTCCGTCTCAATCCGGGCAGCCGCCTCCGGCGGGCCAAAGGCGTAGATCTCCGCCTCATCAAGCGCGTCGACGACCCCCGCTTCTAGGGGTGCTTCCGGACCGATCACCGCCAGCGTCGCGTTGATCGACTCCGCATACGATCGGACGGCGTCGGGATCGGTCGGATCAAGTAGCTCAACCTCCGCTGCGAGTGCGGCGATGCCAGGATTCCGGTTGCTGGCACAGGCGTAGATCGTCGGGTCGTGCTCGCTCGCGGCGATCGCCCGTGTGATGGCGTGCTCTCGCCCGCCTCCACCAACGACGAGTACGGTTTCGGACAT
>JBKHFN010000007.1:0-16086 GCA_046540195.1 Salinarchaeum sp. | reverse complement strand
GTTGCCAATCACCGACGAGAACCTCGCGTACGCCGAGTCCGTTGCCGCTGAACTGGAGGACCGTGGCATCCGGGTCAGCGTCAACGACCGCGACGCGACCGTCGAGCGCAAGATCCGCGGCGCACACGAGGATCGGGTCCCCTACCAGGTCATTGTCGGTGACGACGAGGAGTCTGCTGGAACAATCTCTGTCCGTGATCGACAGGAACAGCAGACCTACGATGTCGACCCGGAGACGTTCTACGACCACCTCGAGATGGAGATCGAGCAGCGACGGATTGTTCCAACCTTCCTGTGACGGCGACACTCTGATTTACTCGCTTTCCCTAACGAGGTTGAATGTCCGAGTCGTTGATTCTGTACGAGCTGCCTGGCTGTCCGTACTGCCGTAAGGTGACCCGTACGCTTGATTCCCTTGATCTCGAATACGAGTCTCGACAGGTCCCGGCTGCCCACGCCAGTCGTGACGAGGTGAAACGCATCTCCGGGCAGACGGGGGTTCCTGTGTTAGTCGACCCGGCTCACGATGTCACCGGTATGTCCGAGAGTGACGACATCGTTGCCTATCTTGAGGAAGCCTACGGCGGGTGAGCGATCACACCTCAAGTTCCTCGATCTGTGTGGTCTCTTCGCGGGCGAGCAAGACTACTCGTGACGGTGGTGAGGCCTTCATAACATCGAACGCCGTCAGGTGCTCTTGGATTGCCTCCGCGAATGCGACCACCCGATCGTGGTCGGGCATCGCCGATCGATCAAGGCGCTCGCGAGACCGTCCGACGTGCATATACGCCTTCAATTCGATGAAGTCGGGATCGGCTCGTTCAAACAACTCTGCGTAGCCCGCCGCATCGTGATCGTTGTGGCCCTCGACGAGAGTTGTCCGGATCGTCGTGCGGGTGTCGGTCTCGGCCATCACGTCCAGCGAGTTCATGAGCCGATCCCAGCCGTCCTCAACCATCGGCTGGACGACCTCGTTGTAGGTGTCGCGGTCCGGCGCATCGACCGAGACGTACAACTGAGTTGGCTCACACTCCGCGAGCATCGTGGGTCGCGTTCCGTTCGAGACGAGAAACGTCGTGATGTCTCGCTCGTGGTACGCCTCAATTAGCTCCGGGAGATACGGATAAAGCGTTGGCTCACCGTCCAGCGAGATAGCGACGTGTCGCGGATCCATTGCCTCCTCGAAAGTCGTCTCATCAACCTCCTCGTTGCCGCCGTAGCCTGACAATAGCTTGCGTTGAAGCTCGATCGACGCCTCAACGACTGCCTCCGGATCATCCCACTGTGTTTCCTCTAGTGCGTGGGCATGGCCAGCGTGATCGCGCCAGCAGAACACACACCGCTCGTTACACCGCACCACCGGCGTCATCTGCACACACCGGTGTGAGGCGATGCCATAGAACGTTGACTTATAGCACTCCCCATCTCCTATAAGTGAATTCTTTGTCCACCCACACGGTTGGACCGCCGTGTGATTGTGGCTGTGATAGTTCGGGTCGCCCACCTGTCCGGTCCCCTCTGGCGCCATACCTCTTGCTCACGGCTAGGACAGGCAAAAAGTCCCGGATGTTGTTCACCCGAACCGTTCGAGCAGCCGACCAGGAGCCTGGAGGGCTGAAATCCCAAGCCCGATCACGATCATGAGGGTGTATAAGCCAAGCGTCGAGAGCCAGATGACAATCATTGCCAGGATCGACCATCCGCCCGACAGCAAATAGAACGCCCCGAGCGTCATGATCGTCCCATAGAGCAAGACCAGATATGGTCCCCAGCCGCGTGCATGCCCTCGACGCTGGAGCTGTCGAACATACGCCTTGAGGTCATCCTCGATGGCGTCGCGGTGGAGCGTCCGGTCGTCGATATCCGTCTCAAGTGCGTCGAGTTCCGACCGCAGAGCGCGTACCTCCGCTGCTAGATCCTGATCGGAACCGGTGACGGGATCCTCATCGGTCGGCTCGGTATCGGGCCCGTCAGTCGGTTCATCGCTCATCCGTTAGTTAGGCCCTCTGTATCCGACGTGTTGTAGTTGCCGGTCCACGTCCATCACTCACGGGGATTGCTCAGCCAGCCACGCCAGCAGTCCTTTCTGTGCGTGGAGCCGGTTTTCGGCCTGCTGCCAGACAACTGACTGCTCTGACTCGATGACGGCGTCTGTGATCTCTTCTCCTCGGTTTGCCGGCAGACAGTGCATTACATCCGCCTCGTCGGTCACTGTGAGGAGCGATTGGTTCACCTGGAAGTCCTCAAAGGCGGCGAGTCGTTCGTCGCGCTCATCCTCTTGACCCATACTCACCCAGACATCGGTGTAGACCACGTCGGCTCCGGCGGCCGCCGTCTGAGGATCGGTGGTGACTGTTGGTGCCGTTCCGAGTTCGCTTGCCCGCTCGATGATGGATGCATCCGGCCCATATCCTTCCGGAGCGGCTACCCGAAGGTCAACGCCGGTCATCGCACAGCCGAGGATGAACGAGTGAGCGACGTTGTTCCCGTCGCCGATCCACGTGGCGGTGACCTCGCTAAGGTCGTCGTGTCGCTCGTGGATCGTCAACAGGTCTGCCAAGCTCTGACAGGGGTGTGCGTCGTCAGTCAGCCCGTTGATAACCGGTACCGTAGCGTAGGCGGCAAGCTCCTCAAGTTCGCTATGATCGAACAGCCGCGCCATGATGAAATCGACGTAACCCGACAGCGCCCGTGCGGTGTCCTTGATTGGCTCACCACGCCCGAGTTGGATATCATCTGCCCCGAGGAAGATAGCGTGCCCGCCGAGTTGTGTCATGCCGGTCTCAAAGGAGACTCGCGTCCGAGTTGAGGGCTTCTGAAAGAGCATCCCCAGCGTCTGGCGCTTAAGAATGCCTGTCGCATCCCCCTGCTGGTGGGCCGTTTTGATCTCAGCTGCCCGTGAAAGGACCGCCGAAAGCTCCGATGCACCCAGGTCGTCAATGGTACGCAGGTGACGTAAACTCATGGCTGATTACTCCTGTGTCGGTGTGGTGGCCGTGGTGTCAGCCGCCTCGATGAGGCGATCGCAGGCGCGCTCAAGCACCGCAACCGATTGGTCGTACTCCGCCAGCGATAGGTGCTCGTTCGGCGCGTGATCAAGATTTGAATCGCCTGGCCCGTAGGTGGCCATGGGCTGTCCCCAGGCGGCATAGATGTTCATGTCGCTTGTCCCGGTCTTCCGGAGCAGGCGTGGATCTTCCCCTCCGGCCCGAATCGCCCCGCGGAGCGCCCGGGCGACGGGCGTCCGTGGACTCTGCATGACCGGTGGTACCGGATCGTTCCACCTGATCGTCCCGGTGTCGAGCGCACCGTCGGCCCGCTCGTGAATGGTCTCGGCGTCGGTCGATGGCGGGATCCGGAACTCGATGTCCATCACCGTCTCGACAGAGAGCCCATCCGCGCTGGTGCCCCCGTCGATCCCGACCGGCTTGGCCGTGATCTGCTCGAAGACGGGATCGTACTCGTCTCCTCCAAGCTCCTCAACGGCTGCTTCGGCGCGTTGCCACCACGACAGCGCCTGTTCGATTGCGTTTGGCTCCGGTCGTGATGTGTGACCGGATTCGCTGGTAGCCACATACGTTCCTGAGAGCATCCCGCGGTACCCGAGCGCGATGCCGTTCGCTCCGCTTGGCTCGCCGTTGATAACCGTCTCCGGCGGTTCACGCGTCTCAACGAGATGGTTTGCCCCGCGGGAGTCGACCTCCTCGCGGACGACCCCGGCGAAGGAAACGCCTGTCCGAACGGCCGCAACTGCCATTGCCGCGAGCGGGCCGGTTGCGTCAACGCTCCCGCGGCCCCACAGTACGTCTCCCTCATCGGTTGATTCTACCTCGACGGGGATGTCTCCCGGCACTGTATCGATATGCGAGGTCACAAGCACAGCGTCGTCGGCCGGTGCCCGGACGTTGCCAACGTCGTCACGGAAGACCTCCCGGTCGTATGTCTCAAAGAACTCGACGAGCCGTTCAGCGGCAGCATCCTCCTCGCCGGAGGGAGATGGGATCTCAACGAGATCAATGAGGAGCTCCCGGGCGGCCGGCTGCGAGACGCCTTGATCGGTCATTGGTCGCCGGTGACGGCCGCGATCGACTCGACGATCTGATCGGCGTGTGAGCGATCGATGATCAGCGGCGGGAGCAGCCGGAGGACCGTCCGACCCGCTGGCAGTGCGAGCAGTTGCTCGTTAAGCGCCAGCTGCTTGAGCAGGCGGTTAGCTCCCCGCTTGACCTCGATCCCGATCATGAGGCCCTGCCCGCGAACTTCGCGCGCGTTAATCTCGCCGGCGTCGATGGCAGCCTGGAGCTCCTCAATGAGATACCCGCCGACATCGGCGGCGTTGCCCGGTAGATCCTCCTCGATAAGGACGTCAAGGGTGGCCTTTGCGGCGGCGCTGATTGTCGGTCCGCCGGAGAACGTTGATCCGTGATCCCCGTGATTCTCCGCTAGCCAGTCCCGGACGAGTGTTGCTCCGAGCGGAAGCCCGCTGGCGATCCCCTTTGCGGTCGTGAGCGCGTCGGGGACAATCCCGGCCCGTTCGCAGGCCCAGATCGCACCGGTGCGGCCGACACCAGTCTGGATCTCGTCCATGATCATCGCGGCGCCGGCGTCCTCGGTGACGTCGCGGGCGGTCTGGAGGTACTCGTGTGGAGCGGGGTGAATCCCTCCCTCGCCTTGCACCGGCTCAAGAATGAGCGCCGCTGTCTCATCATCAACGGCCGCTTTAAGTGCCTCTTCGTCGCCGTACTCAACGAAGTCGATCGCCCCAATTAGCGGCTCGTAGGGAGTCTTGTACTTGTCCTTCCAGGTCGTCGCCAGCGCGCCCATCGTCCGGCCATGAAAGCCCCGGGTGGTCGCGACAATCTTCGAGTTGCCTGTTGCGGCCCGAGCGAACTTCAGGGCCGCCTCGTTGGCCTCTGTCCCGGAGTTACACAACCAGACATTGTCGATCGGGCCCGGTGCGACGGCGGCAAGCTTCTCGTAGAGCGCGTCACGGGCGTCGACCGGGTACGACGCTTGGACGTACAACAGTTTCTCGACCTGTTCTGTGACCGCGTCAACGACCGTCGGGTGGCTATGCCCAGCCGGCGTGCATGCGTAGCTAGCACCGGCGTCGAGATACGCCGTGCCGGCGTCGTCGTAGAGATACGGTCCTTGCCCGCGTTCGATCCGGAGGGGCTTCTCCGAGAACACGAATCCGCTCATACTGTATCGTTCGTGGAATCTTCGAGTGCGTCTGCCGTGATGTGCGTTCCGCCTCCGTCCAGTGCTGTCGTGACTGGCGCCTCAACGTTCGCGTCTGCGACGACAACCGTACTCGCACCGCTTTCAAGCGCCTCAGTCGCTGCCATCACTTTCCGGCGCATGAATCCTTCGGCGGCCGCTTGTAGACGGTCCATCGCCGCCGGCGTTTCGACCCGCTCAATCAGTGTCTCGGGGTCCTCCGGATCAGCGAGGACGCCTGGCACGTCCGTCAGGACGACCAGCGTCGCCTCAAGCGCGCCGGCGACCGCCGCGGCCGCACGGTCGGCGTCAGCATTGACCGCCAGCCACTCGTCGTCATCCTGTCCGAGCATCGGCACGGTCACGACGGGGGTGTGACCGGCGGTCAAAAGCGTCTCAAGAAGCGTCTCGTTGACGGCTTCGATCCGACCGGAGTGGTCGCCGCGTTTGATCTTGCGTTTACCGTCCTCTTTGACCCGCACGGCTGACTTACGTGGGCCAGTGAGTAGTCCGCCGTCGACTCCGGAGAGTCCAACGGCGTCAACGCCCGCGTTCTGAAGGTCAACGACAAGGTCGGTGTTGAGCCGTCCAGGGAGCACCATCTCGAAGACCTCCATAGTGCGCTCGTCGGTAAACCGCCCAACGACGCCGTCTGGTGTTTCGACGTACGTTGGGGTTTCGCCTAATGCCTCAAGGGTCTCGTCGACAGCCGAGGAGCCGCCATGAACGACGACGACCTCCTCGCCCGTGTTGGTCAGCGATGCGACATCAGCGACGGCGCCGGCCGGATCAACCGCCCGGGCTCCGCCGATCTTGAGCACAACCGTCATCGATTGATCACCATCTTCGTCGTATCGCGTGTCTTGCTCATCTGTGGATCACGGAGCACCGATCGGGTGGAATCCGGTCGCTTCGAGACCGGCCGTTTCATCGAGTCCGAGCGCAATGTTGGTCGCGTGAAGAGCCTGACCGGCCGAACCTTTCATCATGTTGTCGATGGCGGCGAAGACGACTACCCGCCGGTTGCCAGGATCAACCTCAAAGCCAACCTCGGCGACGTTTGAACCAGCGACCGCCTTCGGCTCTGGATACCGGTAGACGCCACCGCCGCCGGCAACGAGTCGGACGAACGGTTCGGACTCGTAGGCCTCTCGGTAGACTGACCATAGGTCGCCCGTCGAAACCGGGTCCGTCGGGAAGGTATGACAGGTCGCGGCGGCTCCACGGGTCATGTCGACGGCGTGGGCGCTGAAGGCGACATCCAGTCCAAGGTACGCGTCGAGTTCGGCCTCGTGGCGATGACCTGTTGGTGCGTACGGCCGGACGACGCCCGACCGCTCAGCGTGACTGGCCGCCTCGCTGTCGCCGACGCCGCCCTCCGAGGAGCCGACCTTTACATCAACGACGACCTGTGCCTCCGGCGTGAGGATGTCGGCCTCAACGAGTGGGGACAATCCAAGGAGGCTAACGGTCGCATTACACCCACCAGCAGCGATCAGGTCGGCGCCAGGCAGTGCCTCCCGATTGAGTTCCGGAAGGGCGTATTCGGCCTCCGTGAGGTACTCTGAGGCAACGTGTCCGTCGTACCACTCCTCATAATACGAGGCAGCTGGCAGCCGAAAGTCTGCTGAGAGGTCAACAACGGTGTCGGCGGCCGCCTGGAAGGCGTCGATCCGTTCCATCGAGACGCCGTGGGGCGTGGCGGCGAACAACACGTCGACCGATGCCAGTTCGTCCGGATCGGTAAAGCGAAGATCGAGGTGCCGGAGGTTCGGGTGGACGTAGCCGACGGACTTGCCGGTGTAGGACCGGCTTGTCGCCTGTTCAATCCTGAAGGCCGGGTGGCCATCAAGCAAGCGGAGCAACTCGCCGCCGGTGAAGCCCGATCCCCCGACGACACTCGCTGTATACTCGTTCATAGCGCGACCCGGACGTCGCCGTCCTCGGTAACGAGAGCTTCAAGCCAGTCGATGACCGCTCCGGGGACATCCACATCGACGGTGTCGTTGAGTGCCTTGAACTCAACCGTGTGGTTGACCTCGTGGACCGTGTACTCGGTTTCGGCAGCGGGGGTCTCCATGAGATCGACACCGAGGAGCCCGCCCCCGACGGCGGCACTCGCGCGCCGGACAAGTTCGCGAGCCGTGCCGTCGAGTTCGAATGCCTGCGTATCGGCGCCCTGGGCGGCGTTGGTGAGCCAGTGATCCGACGATCGGACCATCCCGGCGATGGGCTCGCCGTCGGCGGCAAGCACGCGGATGTCGCGCCCGGGTTTGTCGACGAACTCCTGGACGTAGAATACCTTGTGCTCGTAGTGTCCAAGGGTGGCCTTGTGCTCAAGGATGGCCTCAGCAGCCGACCGGGAGTCGATCTTCGCCATGAGCCGGCCCCACGAGCCCATGACGGGCTTGAGCACACAGGGGTATCCGAAGGACTCGATCGTTTCAAGTGCGGCGTCCTTCGTGAACGCGACCTCGGTCTCTGGGGTCGGCACGTCCTCGCGCTCAAGTGCAAGGCTGTTTTTGACCTTGTCGGCGCACACCTCGGCCGTGTAGGGACTGTTGACCACCGGGACGCCGTAGGCCTCACAGAACTGCGTGGCATACAGCGACCGACTGGTCGCCAGACACCGGTCTAAGACGACATCGAGGTCATCGAACACCGCCGGCGGGTCCCGGATTGAAAACCGCGTGTCGCGGACGTCAATCTTGACGACCTCGTGGTCCCGGTCGCGAAGCTCCCGTAGGAGCAGCTTCTCGTCCTTGCGGATCCGGGAGTAGAGGACGCCGACGCGCACGCTCACTCACCCCAGTCCTCTTCGAGCTCGGGGGCCTTATCGAGGACCGGAGGATCGACGGCGACGACTTCGAGTTCGGCACCACAGGTGGTACAATCAACAATCTCTCCAACTTCTACGTGCTCTGGCAGGGACACATCAGCCCCGCATTCGACGCATTCAGCCATTGTGTGCTCTACTGATATGCCGACTCTATTAAAACTATCGAAGTTATCAGAATATTTTAACAAACGGATATACGACTAATGACGCGATAGCGTGCCAAAATCGCAGTATTCCGATTCAATATCAGAGTTTTAATACTTATATCGTCCCCGGAGGGGACCTCGTCGTCTACACATAGTGATCCACCTCTGTCGCGAGTCGTGTCTCGGCCTCTGTGAGACGGCCTCTGTGTTCTTGTAGGTGGTCACGGTCCTCCACGAGCGACTCGCGCGCCGTCGTGATTGAGTCCTTCAGTGCCGCCGGTGCCGGGCCACCGCGTGAGTCACGACCCTGGAGGTTTATTGCCGGATCAAGCGTTGCCCGGAGTGTCTCTACGGTCACACGCTCGGTGACGGCCTCGCCGATGACCTCCTCGCCGGCTGCATCAAGTGCGGCGATTGCTGCCTCCGGATCGGCGGTCTCGATTGACTCCGCGGCGACGGCCACAATCTCGTGAGCCTGCCGAAACGGAATGCCCGACCGTGCAAGCACGTCAGCGACTCCGGTCGCGGTTGCAAAGCCCTCGCCAGCGGCTGCTGCTGCCGTCTCTTCGGCCCAGTCGGCGGTCACGATCGCGCCCCCGGCCACTTCTACGGCTTCGTCGACGGCATCGACCGCCCGCCAGACGTGTTGGGTCGCATCCTGGAGGTCGCGATTGTACGCCCGGGGCAGCCCCTTCAGCGTCGAGGCCAGCCCCGTATAAGCGCCGATCGCCTCGCCGGCGGTCGCTCTGACCAACTCCAGAGTGTCTGGGTTCTTTTTCTGGGGCATGATCGACGAGGTCGAGGCGTACGCGTCCGCCGGTTCGAGGAACCCACGATTCGCGAAGAGGATCCCGTCCTCAGCAAGCCCACTGGCGGTGAGCGCCGCCGGAACGGTTGCCCCAACCGCCTCAAGCATAACGTCACGGCCGGCGACGGCATCCATCGCGTTCTCGACGATCCCGTCGAATCCGAGCAGCGCCGCCGTCTGCGCTCGGTCTATGTCGAACGTTGTCCCGGCAAAGGCCGCTGCTCCGAGTGGTGACCGGTTTACCCGGCGGTAGGCGTCAAGTAGTCGTTCGACATCGCGTGCGAACGCGCTGGCGTACGAGACCATCCAGAATCCGGCCGTGATTGGTTGGGCCGGCTGCAGGTGGGTATAGCCCGGCAGCAGCGTTTCTGCCTCGGCTTCGGCCGTGTTAAGGAGCTGTTCTCGGACGTCACAGAGCGTCTCGATGATATCAAGCAGGTCGTTCCGGAGTCGATAGCGCAGACACGTGGCGACTTCGTCGTTGCGCGAGCGGGCGGTGTGCATCCGGCCGCCGTCCGGGCCGACGCGGTCGATCACCGCGGTCTCGATCGCCGCGTGAACGTCCTCTCCTTCGGGAAGAGCGCCGTGTCCCGCCGCCTCGATATCTTCGAGTGCCTCAAGGATCGCTCCGGCGGTACTGTCATCGATAATTCCCTGTTCGGCGAGCATGACTACGTGTGCGCGATCCACCGCGATGTCGGCCGCAAAGATGCGCTTGTCGGCTGCCAGCGAGGAGAGGAAGCTCCGTGCTGGCCCGCCGCTAAAGCGCTCGCGCCGCACAACGTCACGATCGTCGCCCTCGGTCATATCAGTCGTCGTTCAGTGAGTTCGCAAGACGTTCTTGAAGCCCGTGATACTTCGCGACACCCGTTGCATCTGACTGGGCGATCCCGGCAACATCCTCAGTGTTGAATGACGCCATCTCCTCAGAGTACACCGCGTACTCGCTGTCGCGGGCGACGGCCCGGCAGCTGCCGCCACCGACTTGGACGGTTGCCGTGCCGGTCACGACGTCCTGGGTCTCGTCAATGAACGCCTCAAGCGCGTCAACCAGCGGCGCAAATACCAACCCTTCGTAGGCCTTTTCGGCCCACTCCTGTTCGATCTGCCGTTTGAACGACCGCTCTTCCTTGGTCAACACAAGATCTTCGAGTGCCTGGTGAGCCGTCAATAGTACTGTCGCGGCGGGGTGCTCGTAGTTCTCGCGAACCTTGAGACCCAGAATCCGGTCCTCCATGACGTCCGTCCGGCCGACGCCGTAGGCCCCGGCGAGGTCGTTGAGTTCCTTGATCAACGCAACAGGATCGTCGTACGACTCCCCGTTGATTGCCGTCGGTACGCCCGCCTCAAAACCAATCTCGATGGTTGTCGACTCCGCGCTGGGGGCAGCCGTCCAGCTGTGGATCTCTTCTTCGGGGATGGTGTCAGGGTGCTCAAGCTCGGAGCCTTCGATGGCCCGCGACCAGATGTTCTGGTCGATCGAGTAACGGCCGCCGTCTCCCCCCTCAACCGGTAGATCGCGCTCGGCCGCGTAGTCCATCTCCCACTCCCGAGTTAGTCCGAGCTCCCGGACTGGGGCGATAACTTCCATGTCTGAGCCCCGCCAGACGGCTTCGAACCGGAGCTGGTCGTTGCCCTTGCCGGTGCATCCATGCGCGAGCGCGTCACAGTTCTCTTCCTCGGCGACATGCATAATCGCCTCGGCAATCACCGGCCGCGCAAGCGCCGTTCCGAGCGGATAGCCTTGATAGGTCGCGTTCGCCTTGACCGCGTCGAGACACAAGTCGGCGAACGCATCGGTCGCGTCAACGACGTGGTGTTCAAGATCGAGCGCGTCGGCCGTCTCGGCGGCCTCTTCGAACTCCGCTTCGGGCTGTCCGACGTCAACCGTGACGCCGATGACTTCGTTGTACCCGTACTCCTCCTCTAACAGCGGTACACAGACGGTCGTATCAAGGCCGCCCGAAAACGCGAGTGCAACGCGTGACATTCGTATCGAAACGGGGTCTCGGAGCAGTATTAAATCCTTCCATATAGATTATTAAGAATTTGCGCATACCAACGGATAGAGGCGCTACCTGGCGAATTCGGAGCTTCAGACGAACGTGGATAGTACTGATCGGGCCTAACGGCCCGGTCGTCGTCGCTGGCGAACGCGGTTGCTCGCGGTCGGGTAATGAGTCGCCGCCGAGACGGTTCGCCGCATATGCTTGTGTGATAGACCGCGATATAAAACGATTTCGCGATGGGGTCACCCCGGCTTGACGATGTCATCGAGGTTTTCGATGACGATATCGTATCCCTCACTTTCGCCTGGTATGATGTCCCCGAGTGCGGCGCCGAAGGCCGCCACCGTCCAGACCACGCTTATTCTTGCGATCGCTTCGGACGCCGTCGGTGCTTCGATGAAAAGGCGGCCCCAGAGCACCATCAGGACCATTACTGCGGTCAGCGAAACGAGCAACACTCCTGCCAATCGTCGGGGGATGACTCCGAACAGGGGTCGGTGAGGCTCAATGTCACGCACGTCTGTCCAGTAAATGAGCCCAATTGCTCCGACGAGCATGAAAAGCACATTCGCGAGCAGAAACACCGGAATATCCGCGATGCGATACTCAAGGAGGTATCGAGCAATCTCGAAGGTGCCATCCTCGAACATCAGCGGTACCGCGAACAGCGTTCCACCGAGAAAGGCCTCTGCGACATCACGCGTGGTGTACTTCCTAATCTGATCGCGCGCCGGCATCCGCTGGGCGATCGCGATCGTTTGGGCGACCTGCCGCCGTTCCTCGGGGTCGTCGACGGTCTCCTCAAGTCGGTTAAGCTCCTCAAGGAGCCGATCGAGTTCCGGTGCGGTCATGCTCCGGTACAACGACCGATCAGGACAAAAAAGTCAGCGTCAATTAAGATGAGGGGCGAGATCCTCGGCGAAGTACGTCAGGATGAGATCGGCGCCGGCACGCTTGATCGACAGCAGTGACTCGTAAGCGACTTCCTCAAGATCGAGCCAGCCTCGATCGGCGGCGGCGTGCAACATTGCGTACTCCCCGGAGACATTGTATGCAGCGACCGGGCGGTCAACCAGCTGATCGACTCGTTGCACGACATCGAGATACGGCAACGCTGGCTTGATCATCACGACGTCTGCCCCCTCCTCGACATCGAGACGCACCTCTCGACGGGCCGCCTCGCCGTTTGCCGGATTCATCTGGTGGTGTCGTCGATCGCCAAACACAG
This sequence comes from Salinarchaeum sp., assembly GCA_046540195.1. GTDB lineage: Archaea > Halobacteriota > Halobacteria > Halobacteriales > Salinarchaeaceae > CAZFMU01. The sequence goes on along the minus strand of JBKHFN010000007.1, from coordinate 3,836 downwards.
GTGCTCCGTCGGCTGCGTCCCGAAATGGGCCATAGAATGCACTCTCGTACTTGGCGGCGTAGCTCATGATCGGTACGCCCGTATGTCCGGTGTCGTCGAGTGCCTCGCGAATCGTCATAACCATCCCGTCCATCATGCCGCTCGGCGCGACCATGTCGGCGCCGGCATCGGCGTGTGAGACGGCGATCCGCTGGAGCCGCCTGAGCGTTTGATCGTTATCGACGGTATACTCGGGGTCGCCCTGTGCACCCGTTTCGAGTATGCCACAGTGGCCGTGCTCGGTGTACTCACACAGACAGACATCGGTGATGAGATAGCAGTCCGTAGCGTCGGTGAGGCGTCTGAGCGCGCGCTGGATGACTCCGTCCTCGCCCCACGCCGAGGACCCCTCAGCGTCTTTCTCGGTTGGTACGCCAAAAAGGATCACCGCTTCAATGCCTGTCTCTTGGACCTCCCCAACGCGCTCAACGACCTCTTCAAGTGGTACGCGCTCGTGTCCCGGCATTGATGGAATCGGCTGCCGGGTCTCAGCCGTTGCGTCCACAAATACCGGTGCAATGAGATCGCGCGCCTCAAGCGTGGTTTCGGCGACCATCTCGCGGATACCATCCTTCCGTAACCGCCTGGGGCGCTCGGTGAGATCCATACTCATCAATCTAGCTCTGGCGTCCTAAAGTCTCCCCACCGACGCCTCAGGTTACCTGCAGCGGTCCAGCGAACACGGCGGCGAGAGTGAGCCCAATCCCGAGCGTGGTCACAACGGTGTCGCGACCCCGCCAACAGAGCGGTGGGAGTGTCGGGTTCCAGGCAAAACATCGAGCCTGCAGAGCCAGTCCCAGCCGTTCAGCTCGGTCAAAGGTGCGTCTGAGCCCCGCGACCCCGATGTCCGCCACCTGATCGGTCCATCCACGTGCGTCACCTCGTCGCGCTAGTTGCGCTCGTCTTACCCGTCGCAGGTCCTCGACGATCAGAGGAATCAGCCGAAAGACCAGTCCCACGCCGACGCCAAAGATGCGCCCCGGCCGACCAGGCAGAAACCACTGAATGGCTGCCTGGGTCTCCCGAACCGGCGTCGAACGAATGTACGCACCAGCTATGAGCAACGCAAGGAGCACCGCCATCCCCGCCCGAGCCGACTTAAGAGCAGCGCGTGATTCGAACCAGGGCGACCCAAACGTCAGACCGGCGATAATCGGCCCTGCTGCGAGCAGCGCGATCGGAGCCCTGAACGTCCACAGTGCCGTCCCCAATGAGAGTCCTGCACTCCAGAGCCCGATCAGTGCCACAACCGCCAGCACCCCCAGCCCAATTCCTTGATCGACTGTTACCGTCGCGGCAACGAATCCAACCTGAAAGGCGAGTTTGGCTCGGGGGTCAAGTCCGTGAGCGAAGCGATCGGCCGGCGTATATCTTAGCATGTCTTCGGTGGACGGACACCATATTCGGCCAGTTGTTCTCTGACCGCACTAAATGGTCCGTCGACGACCGCTTGACCGTCGGCCATTACAACGATCCGGTCGGCCAGAGAGACGATATCGCGCAGTTCGTGTGTCACGATGACGATTCCAGTATTGTCGTTGGCGAGTTCCACAAGATGATTGCGGACGGTCTGACGGGCCGGCCAGTCGAGTCCGGCAAACGGTTCATCAAGCACGAGATGGGCTGGGGTCATCGCGAGGGCTCCGGCGATGGCGACGCGGGCCTGTTCGCCTCCCGACAGTCGATCGAGTCGCTCGTCACGCCGGCCTTTTAGTCCGACCGCTGCGAGGGCGGTTTTAACCCGTGTGTCGATTTCTTCGCGAGTGAGACCCAGATTTTCTGGGCCGAAAGCAACGTCGGTGCCGATCGTCGCGGCGACGAACTGATCCCGTGGGTGCTGAAAGACCATCCCGACGGTCGTCCGAGCATAAACCGGGTCGTCGGTAACCGCGCGTCCGTCAACGCTGACGGTCCCGGTATCGGGCGTCAATAGGCCGTTGAAGTGACGCACCAGTGTCGTCTTCCCACTGCCGTTCGCCCCGACAATCACCACCACCTCATCGTCATCAATTGTCAGTGACACCTCCTCAACGGCGGTGATGTCGTCATATCGGTACGTGAGGTCTTGGACACTAATCACGACTGTCCTACTCCAGTAATGACTCCGCTTCGTCCAGCGAGGACGGCGGCGACTGCCTTGGCGATATCGCCGGGAAGGAACACTAATCCTCCGGTTACGAGCGCCTTCGGGATCGAGATCTCGAGGACCAGGCTTAACCAGAGTCCGCCGAGCACGTACATGATGGCGATCCCACCGGCAAGCCCGAATGCGTACCACGGCAGTCCGATCTGCCGGAGGTCGGTCACCCGCGTGCTGCGATGAACGCCGAGCCCAATGACAGCGGCAGCGATCGGAAACGAGAGAAGATACCCACCGGTCGGGCCTCGTAGGTAGCCGAGCCCGGCGTTGCCCTGTGCGAAGACCGGAACACCGACCGCACCGGTAAAGACGTATAGCGCCATGGCGGCGGCCCCCCACCGGGGTCCGAGAAAGATCCCGGCGAGAAAGACGCCGAGTACCTGTAATGTGATCGGCGCCGGTGAGAGCGGATACGGGACAGCGACGTAGGCCAAGGCGGCGGTCAGTGCGGCCATCGCTGCCGCATAGGCCAGCTGGTGGACCGTTCGATCGGCAACGAGATCAACGTCGTCGTAGTCGGTGCTCACGGCTATGCTGGGTCTGTCAACCCAAAAATAACCATTGGTTTACGACACAGCGAAGAAGGCTTATATATCGGTCTCTGTGTTGGCTATCCGTATGGACGAGAAAACCGAATCCCTCCGAGAGGTTTTCTTAGAGGTCTCAGACACTGAGACCGTTACTGAGGCGCAGTCAGACGCCCGTGGGACGCTCACTGACGATACATCCACCGACGAGCGTCTTGAGGCGATGCTCGCCGAGATGCGCGAGCGGTATACCTTCCGGAGTGACCTCACGGACGATCAGCTACTCATCGTTGTCCGGCGATTCTACGACGGGGACTCGGACGCCGCCATCGCCGATGCCGTGGAGTGCTCCGAGCAGACGGTCTTTGAGGCCCGACTTGATCTTCACTGCTTCCGTGAAGAGGACTTCAAGGCCCCCTTCGCGTTCGACGAATTTCGTCGTGCGGTCGCCCAGGGGGCGTCGGTCGAGGATCTCGTCGACCAGTTTGAAGCCTCCACAGCGACGATTCGTCGGTATCGACAACTGCTCGAAGCCCGCGATCAGGCCCGTCGGGCAAACGATCGGTATCGCGATGAGTTCGCTGAACTGCTTGCCGACGCTGATCTCACGGGAGGACTGACCCAGCGGGCCCGCGAGGACGGTCTCGGCGAGGCAACCGAAGACATGGAGACTGATGTCTCCTTTTGAGGACGCCCATCCTGCTCCCGACGCGTTTTAGTCGATATCCTGAGTACCTGTCTGTATGCAAGTCGTCACGCTGGGTCCCGAAGGCACCTACTCCCACCGGGCTGCGACGGCCGTTTCGGACGACATCGCCTTCCGCGAGTCGGTCACCAACATCGTCGAAGCCGTCGAAGCCGGTGAGCACCCTCGCGGTGTGATCCCGATCGAAAACAGCATTGAAGGGTCGGTTACCGAAAGCCTTGACGCGCTTGCCGAGGCGGATGTGGCCGTCCTCCGAGAAATCGTCACGCCGATTCGCCACGCGCTACTTGCCCAGCGTCCCGACTTCGAGACAGTCGCCAGTCACTCACAGGCGCTCGCCCAGTGCCGCGAATACCTCGCCGCCGAGTATCCGAACGCCTCGCTTGAGACGGTTGCCTCAACGGCCCGTGGCGTCGAGATTGCT
>JBKHFN010000006.1:0-16367 GCA_046540195.1 Salinarchaeum sp. | reverse complement strand
CAACCAAGAGATCAGCCACATCGACAAGCGCCAGGAGAAAGACCTCAACCCGCGCAAGGAGGGAGGCGAGGTTGAGGCGATGTCCAGTCCGTCGATGCTGGATCTGGTCCGGGAGATCCGGCGGACTGTCGAGGAGGAACCGGGAACAATCATGGTGCTCTTTCGGGCCCGCTACCAGATGTTCCAGTTCATCGATGAGTTCCTTCCCGAAGGGTATCCCTTCCAGATCATGACCGATCAGCGGATGTGGACCGATCGGCTTTCGCAGTACGTTGCTGCCGTCGAGGCGGTTGACGCCGATGAGCCCCTCACCGGGCTGCAGGCCCGCCGGCTTGCGGACATGCTTGCGGACTCGGCCTTCGGGACAAACGACCGCGATGACCTCTTTGATGCCATTGATGAACGCCAAGAGGAGGCCGGTATCGAGGACCTCACGGATCTCCGGATTGAGCCGGAGCTGATCACCGAACACGCCCCATTCATGCCCGGCCCGGCGGCGGCAGCAGACATGAGCCGGAAGATCACCTCCTTCCAGTCCGAGAGTATTGACGCCTACTTTACCCGTGGTCGGTCGATCGACCCCGACCGTATCCGCGTCGGTACGATTCACTCTGCGAAGGGACGCGAGGCCGATCACGTCTTTGTCGCGACGGATCTCACCGAGAAGGTCGTCGAACAGATGGCCGCGAGCATCGACGACCAGACGGCCGTCGAGGGAGTTGAAGAGTTCACTAAAAAGACCAATCCGGTCCCAACGCTCACCGATAACGAACGACGCGTATTCTATGTCGGCATGTCACGGGCGCGTGAACGACTGGTCGTCATTGAAGACCTCATCGACGGCGCCCCGACGCTCCCGCTTCCAGTGGTGCTGAACAACAACCTAAGCGACACAAATCTTGAGACGTACTTCGACCGTGTCCGCGGTCATGGCGCGGTCGCCAACTCCCAGTGAGCTCCCGACAACGGACGCTGATTGGCTCTCGATCAGTTATCCGTCGTTGACGGCCGGATCGTCCGAATAAGATCCGACCGACCAGCCCGCCGGACCAGCCCACGAACGGGATCTTGGACGTGTGCGAGATTGTCCGATGCTAAATCGAGCACCTGTAATGCCGCCGGACGCCCCGGCTCGATGACTCCATAGTCAGCCCCGATCAGGTCGGCCCCGCGGTAGGTGGCCATCGCGAGCACCTCTCGGGTCGAGATATCGAACAGATCCGCAGTGAAAGCCATCTCGCGGTACATCGAGGGTTCGTTCATCATCACGTTATCCGTCCCCAACGCGACGGCTGTTGTCTCAACCTGCCGTTCGAGTGGCGGCAGCCCGACGTCGGTCGCTGCGTTCGAGCGCGGGCAGGCGACGATCGGCACCTCCTCTGTGGCGATCCGCTCGAAGTGCCGATCCGCTAAGTGAACCCCGTGGACGATGAACTCCGGGTCAAGGTCAAGCGCGGCGTCAACATCACTCGTATCGACCTCCCCCGCGTGAATGCCAAAGAGCTTCCCGGCTGTCGCCGTGGCTGTGCGTGCGTCGGTGAAATCAGCATCGTTGGCGCCACTCGCGCCAAAGCCGTCAGCCCGTTCCATTGCCGCGATCGACTCGCGTCCAAGGACCACTGGGTCAATGGCGAGGCCAGCGGCCGCCTCCTCAAGCTGTGTGACCCCCGTGACGCCCCCCTCACGAAACTCGATTGTCGTGATCGTTCCCCCCGTCTGCATGAAGCGAAGGGTCTGTCGCATCGCCTTGACGATCATCTCCGGGTCGGCGGCGCGAAGGAGCCGGTGTTTGAGTCCGTCCGGCGGGGCGACAAGCGCCTCAAGATCAAGTCCCTCGCCGGCCTCCTTGGCAATCGAGTCGCCAATGTGCGTGTGGGCGTTGACAAACGCTGGCGCGATCAGCCGGTCGGCATCGACTGCGCGCTCTTCGATGGCGACAATGTCGCCGTCTTCGATGTGGATCCGCCCCTCAATCGGATCGAAGGACCGGCCACAGAGGATGGTGCCCGTCAGTTCCACAGGCGACCACTCCAACCCCGCCGCAACGCTCTCAGCTGTATTACGGCTCGATACACGCCGGTATTTCGACAGTCGAACACAATAAACGCCCGTATCCGTCCTGACCGGTCACTCGCCTTCCGAGAGAAACCGCGCCAGCGTGGTCGGCTGTCCAGTCTCGTCGTCGATCACTGCCCCGTCGGTATTGAGTCCAAGCACGGCGACGGCCGCCTCACCAACGGCATCTGTGTGCGTCTCTGGCGTATATACGCCGAGTCGCCACTGCGCCCGCCGGGCGGCGCGGAGCGCCTCGACCAGCGGTGACTGCTCCTCAAGACGACGGATCTCGTTGCCGACGACCACCCGTGAGGTGCTCTCGGTGAACGTCGGTCGGTCGGGAATATCAAGAATGACGGCGGTTGTCGGAACGTCAGCGCGCTCGGCGATGGCGCGTTCCCACTCGCGGATCTGCTCGTACGTTGCGTCAATGACCGGTTCAGGCACCACCGCCATCTCTGCCCAGATAGCGCGCTTGAACAACGCCCGTTCGTCGAGCCGCCGGGCGTAGGATTCGGTTGCCGGACACTCACGGAGTGCAACCCGCAATGCCGGATCGTCGAATCGCTGTACGGTTGTGGCCGATTCCGCGCCGGTCTCGATGAGCAACTCGGTGGCTCGGCGGAGCATCGACTTGCCAATCCGGGCGACATGGTGGTTGTATACCGTCGGGCTCATCAACGCTCTCGCGATGAGGAGGCTTTCTGCTGTCTGGACATTCCCGGGAGCCAGTACCAACTGCCCGTCGCGAAATGATAGTCCACGAAGCAGTCGATCCTGGTCAATACTGCCGTATGGTACGCCGGTGTGATGGGCATCCCGGACGAGGTAATCCATCCGGTCGACATCAAGCTCTCCCGATATCACCGCTCCGTATCGGCCCTTCCCGGCGATCAACTCGGCAATCTTCTCAGGGTCGAGATCGTGCTCCATGAGCACCTCACTGGCGGCACTCGCCTCGAGGAGCTCTGTGACCTGGTCGTGGTATCGCCCGGTATACCGATACAGTAGTGACTCGATATTGTGGCTAAACGGTGCGTGTCCAATGTCATGAAGCAGTGCTGCTGCTCGCAGTCGCTTTGCCTGCTGGCCGTCAATCCCGAGGCCCTTGACGGCCCGATCGGCAAGGTGATAGACACCGACGCTGTGCTCAAACCGGGTATGGTTCGCCGACGGATAGACGAGCGCAACAGTTCCAAGCTGTCTAATCCGACGCAGTCGCTGAAGGACCGGCGTGTCGAGCAGGGCTCGCGCGACACCCGTGATCTCGATATGGTCGTGAACGCTATCTTTGATCGTTTTCATCGCCACCGTCCTGGCGGCTGTCTCCCGACGCGCCGATTAGAGCACGTCTTCGTAGGCCTCGTGGCCGTGGATGTCGACGCCCGCCTCGGTGATCTCTGCGACGTAGATGCCATTACCGGAGCCGGTATCGCGCTCGGCAGCCGACTGAATCCCCTTGGCGGCGATTGGAATGGCCGCCTCATTCGAGAGATCCGGCTCGTACTCCTGCTCAAGTGTCCCATAGGCTAGCTGCATGCCCGATCCGGTGACGGTATAATCGTCTTCCATCACGCCACCCGCCGGGTCGATGCTGTAGACGTGGGTCCCCTCCTCATCGATGCCGCCGAGGATCGGGTTGATCATGAAGAACGGGCCGCCCCGGGCGAAGTTGCCCGCCAGCGTCGAGAGCGCCTCCATGCTCATGTGCTTGCCCCGACGGGCCTCATACAGATTCGCTTCCGCTCGGAGGCTGGCGATGAACGACTGAGCGCCACCGACGGATCCGACCATCGTCAGTGCGGCCTGTGGGTGAATCTGCTCAACCTTCTGTACGTTCTTGTTCGAGACGAAGCGTCCACCGAGGCTCGCGCGCTGATCCGTCGCAATAACGACCCCCTCGGCCGTCGAGATGCCGATGGTCGTCGTCCCGGTCTTGCTCACGTTCTCGAACTCCTCCTCGCTGAGGTCGTTCTCCGGGAGCGTGCCGAGCTGCGGTGTGTACGGATCGGCTGGCGCTCCGGCTGACCGATCGAAGTGACTCGCGGTATCAAACGACGATGACGAATGCGGTCGCATTGATGACGACTAACGGACCGACGGGTAAAAAGACCCCCGTTCAGGACCAGGCCTGCTGGGACTTCACTGCAAGTCGAACCGCTCTCGCTGAGTCCGTCGGACCGATTCGGGGTCAATCCGTTCGCCGTCAACCTCGACTGTGTGGCCGTTGGCCAGCTGCCCGAACTTTGGTCCCTCCGGTACGCCCCGTCTGGCGGCGGCTTCTGGATCAAAGGCGTCTCGTTCGGCGATGATCGTGTCGCCTTCTTGTCGCACACGGTCATACCGGTCCTTGAGAATCTCGAGTAACGCGTCACGAAGTTCCGCGGGCAGCCCGTGTGTCGTGGCATCGGCGGCTCGAATCGCTGCTGTCGGTTCGATCACCGTCCCGCTCTCGCTGGTCATGTACGCCAGACACGTTCGGTCGACAGCTGACTGGGTCCGCTCACGGTCGATCCCCTGGGCGGTTTCAATAAGCGCATCCGGTAGCGTGATGACCTGTGCCGCGCCGTCCGTCGGATCCCATCCACGGGCGGGGGTCCCGAGCCGGACGCCGTCGTCGATCGCTCCCACTGCGGATTCAAGGGACTCAACGGCCGCCAGCGGTACACCGGTCGTCTCCTTGAGCCACGTCTCGCTCACGCGCTCGTATCCCAGTCGTTCGATCACCTCGGCTACCGCCGGATGCTCGCCGTCGAAGACCACCCGCTCGGCGCCACTTCGCTCAAACATTGCCTCAAGCAGCGTGGGATCCGGCTCACCCATTGCCTCAAGACTCCAGTCGGCGGCGATATGACCGATTGCCCAGTCAGTCTCGGTGACGATCCGTGTGAACCGCGGTGCGTAATGATTTCCGCCGATCCCGATGACCGTTCGCTCTCGGTTGGGGGACTCCGCCGTCAGCGACAGGATGGCTCGTGCAACCGCCTCGGCTCCCTCAGGATCGCGCCACTGTGCTTCGTCACTCCCGAGTTCGATGAACAGCGAGGGAGCGCCAACAGCGGTCGGTCCGTGGTGAGTGCATTCAAGACTGACATCGTACGCGGCTGGGGCGTGTGTCTGTAAGGCGTTGATCGCAACAGCCGTTACGTTCGGGGCGGCGACAGCAAGTGTCCGCGGCTCCCCACCATAGTCTGCCGCTCCGAAATTCCCCGTGTGATGGGCACTCAACAGCGGCCCGGTATCCCCGGAATGACGGGACGCGACAACGATCACCGACGGATCGTCGAATGCCTCGGCGACTCCATCGAGGTGCAGATGCAGGTCCTCGAAGGTCCGCATCGAGACCCCCTCGCGTCGGTAGTACGTACCGCCGCCGGCGGCTGGATCGCGTGTCTCGTCCGTCCGTGTCTCCCAGTCGGCGATCGCACGCAGCTGTTTGCCGATGGTCTCCGAGGCGATGTCTGCCTGGCTGATGACGACCCCGATCACACCGTTTCTCGACTGGCGACCGGATAAAACCCGTCGGCTCGCGCCGACCGCTATCCATTTGTTGTTCCCGGTGTAGCCTCGCCTATGGATGTCTACGGGTTGATTGGCAGTCCAATTGAGCACTCGCTGTCGCCGCCAATGCACGAGGCGGCCTATGAGGCGCTTGGACTTGATGCACGGTATGTGACACTTGAGCCGACCGATCCGGTTGCGGCCGTTGACGGGGCTGACGCACTGGGGATCGCCGGATTGAACGTCACGATTCCCTACAAGCAAGCTGTGCTTGAAGCCGTTGAGCCCGACGCGATGGCTCAGCGGGTTGGCGCGGTCAACACGATCGACTTCTCGGGCGCTTGTCCAACCGGTCACAACACCGACGTGATTGGAGTTCAACGGGCCTTCGGCCACCACGACGTCACCCTTGAGAATCAGACGGCGGTGCTGGTCGGCGCCGGCGGTGCCGGACGCGCTGTCGCCGTCGCGCTACGTGATGGCGGCGCACGGCTTCGGATCCACAATCGGACCGAATCGAAGGCCAAAGCCCTGGCCGCTGATGTTGATGCGACATGGGGTGGACTTGATAATGAGACGCTTGTGGATGCGTGTGCCGACGCTGATATCCTCGTTAATGCCACGAGTGTGGGAATGGAGTCTACTGAGACGCCGGTTCCGTCGGCGGCGCTTCACGGTGATCTGACGGTCATGGATGCGGTGTATCGTCCCCTTGAGACACAACTCCTCGCCGATGCGGCCGCTACTGGTGCCGACACGATCGATGGCGCGTGGATGCTCCTCTTCCAGGGTGTTGCGGCGTTTGAGCACTGGACTGGCCGGACGGCGCCAGTCGACGCGATGAACGCGGCCTTGCGGTCGCAGCTTGCGTGACCCGCCGTAGTCACGTCCTGAGGGTTCCGGTCATCCGCCTTGCAGAAGACGAGCCACTTGTACAGTGCCGCAGACTCCGAGGAAGCTATCATCCTAGCTACGGAATACCCAATACACATGATTCGACGCCGTATTGCCGATGCCATTCGCCGGAACGAGCTGTTGATCGATACGATCAGCATACTCACCGCCCACCGCTTCCGGCTTGTTCGCCGCGGGCGACGACTCATTGGAGCTACAACGGTCGACACCGATGATCGAACGCCAACCGTCCGTGTCGAATACGCCCCAACCGACGCGTCCACACCAGTTACGGCGATTGAGGGGATTGGCCCGACCCGTTCTGAGCATCTTGAAGCGGCCGGTATCGAGACAGTCACAGATCTGCTGACTGCCGATCTCGATGCGGTCGCCGCCGAGACCGGGTTGAGTCGCGCTCGACTTGATCGATGGTACGAACGCGCTCAAGAGCAGTGAGTAGTATCGACATGAGAGGATAAAGCACATACCACCGCCCAGCCCATATCGCGAGTATGGACGCGATTGTCCTCGCTGGCGGGTACGCAACGCGGCTGTGGCCGATCACGCGCCACCGGCCGAAGATGTTCCTCCCGGTCGGCGAGACGACCGTCATTGACCGGATCTTCACCGAACTTGAGGCAGACGACCGGATCGACCGCGTCTTCGTCAGCACCAACGAGCGATTCGCGGAGGATTTCCGGTCGTTTCTCGATACGGCACCCTACGAGAAGCCGCGCCTAAGCGTTGAGGAGACGACAACCGAAGACGAAAAGTTCGGTGTCATCGCCGCGCTTGCACAGCTTGTGCGCCGCGAGGGCATCAACGATGACACTCTGGTGATTGCCGGCGACAATCTCATTTCGTTTTCCGTCAGCGAGTTCCTTGATCACTTTGCCGCCCACGACGGACCCACGCTTGCCGCCTATGATGTCGGCGACGTCGATCGTGCGCGATCATACGGGGTGCTTGCCGTCGAGGACGGACTGATCACGCAGTTTCGCGAGAAGCCGGACGAACCGGAGAGTACCCTCGTTTCGATTGCCTGTTATGGCTTTCCGGCGGCGACCCTCGACCGACTGGAGGAGTTCCTTGAGACAACCGACGCCCCCGACGAGATTGGGTGGTTCGTCCAGTGGCTCGTCGACCGGGCTCCGGTCGGCGCGTTCGTCTTCGACGAGGCATGGTTTGATATCGGCACACCGACCTCGTATCTCGATGCCGTCTCGTGGTATCTCGACGGCGACGCGCTGATTCACCCCGACGCGACGGTCGAGAACTCGACAATCGGCGAGAACGTTCACGTGATGGAGGGTGCCGAGGTTATCGATTCCCAGCTTGAACGGACGGTTGTATTCCCGAATGCAACCATCCGCTCCTGTGATATCCGATCTTCCATTATCGACGAAAACACTGTCATGGAACGCCTTGATCTCCAAGGAGCACAGGTAGGGGCCGACACGACACTTACCGCCCGCGACGACGACTGAGCCGAACGTCGGTGATCTCAAGGCGCCCTCTGAGCCCATCCCAAACGGTATTGTACTTGAGTTCGAGTGGCTGTTGCATGTGCGGTCCATCGGTCACGACCGTCTCGAACTCCCCGCCCTCGCCGAGCGGATGTACCCCGTGACGCTCCGCCAGCGTTTGGAGTTCCTCGAATGCTGCCCGGTCAAGTTGTCGCCCCAGCCAGGACCGATCGAGTCCACCGGCGGCCACCTCAACGATGGTGATCGCAAACCCCGCCTCAAGGAGCCCCTCGGCAATCGATTCGGTCGATTCGTCCCACAGTGGGGCGTACAACTCAAGTCCGAGTCGGTCACAGACTCCGGCGATCCGATCGCGCTGATAGGTGCTTTCGATGGCGCCGGCGATGACTCCTGAGATTGGTGTCTCACCGGCGATCCTCGCAATTGTCTTTTCGAGGGGCTTGATCTCGAAGTCGCCCCGGTCGGCGACCCCCGGATCGCCGTCGGGCGTCGGGAGCGCGACCGTCTCGTGTTCGATCCCGATGCTCTCGGCGGCCTTCGCCGGGACTGCCGGCGTGGGTCGTTGATAGAGATACGACTCGCCTTCCGGAAGGACGGTCACGAGTCGTTTGATGTTGAGCCCGCGCTTGCGCCCCCGATAGAGCGCGTACGTCGAGTCCTTTCCCCCCGAAAAGAGGCTCACCCATCCGCCGGTCGTCGACTGGGGTCCTGACACATCCGGGTTACGGGTCACCCCTATAGGGGTGTTTTGCTCTCACCCGCGGTCGGCGTCCGTCTCCGGCGTTGCCACGCGGGTCCGGTCGATATAACCGGCGAGCCTGACCCCGATGAGACTCAGGAGGATGCCGGCGAGTACAGCCATGGCGAGGTGCTCGCCCGGCTGGAGGGTGATGGTATCGACTGAGAGGGGTCCAACGGCGATCCCCGGGAGCCGAGCAGCGTCAAGTGATCCGGCCTGCTCAAGAAAATACGCCGCGAATCCCCGAATCACGAGCCCAACTGCAAGGATGAAAAAGGGGAGATTGATCGAGGAGACCTGTACCGTGGTATCCGCACCGAGTGCCTCGTCGAGGAGTCGGCCACCGGCAGCGGTCAACCCGGCGCCGACGATCCAGGGAACGCTCTCATAGACGAAGGTCATCGTCGGGAGAAGCACCCCATCACCGAGAGGGAGTTCGGAGGCGGCTAAAGCGCCGAAGAACGCACCGAGTAACGCCAGCCCGGCGGCGACAACGTACGTGACGACGGATACCTGTCCGGAGTACAGCGCCTCACGGGTCTGGTAGCTCAACCGCTCAAGATATGTATCGATGCCGAGTCCCTTGAACAGGAGAAACACCCCAATGACAGCGATGATCACCGCTAGTGCTGTTCCTAATGAGACCACCGATGAAAGGATCGGAAAGACAACGAGTGCGGTGCCGAGTGGAACAAGCGTCGTCTGTCTGAGCTCCTCGTCGGCGAGGAACTGTTTAAGAAGATAGTATGTCGACTCAAGATCACGGGCCTGGCGGACGACCACCCGGTCGACAGAGTCGACCGGCAGGCGACTTTCGACCAGTGGCACCGACTGCTCGTCCTCGGCACTATCGAGAACGACGACCGCCGACGCCGGGTCGTACCGGTCGGTCAGCGTATCGAGTTGCCGAGCGATAGCACGGTCGGCCGAGACGGCCGAGTCAGCTCCCCCGGAGACCACCGCGACGGTGGCGGCGTTACCCTCCTCGCGGATCGATCGGGTGATCCGCAATCCCTCAAGGATGGCGTTCACGTTCGAGTCTTCCGGATCGCTCAACCCGATATCGGTCACCAGCGACCGAACCCGTGACCAGCCGGCGACGGGCATGCCGATGTCCGTCTTCCGCCCGATATCGCCGGTGCGGTCGAGACAGACGACAAGCGTGGTCACGACACGCGCACCAACGGCCGCCGGGGCTAAAGCCTTCGTGGTCGTCGCTTGGACGACCGGGCCACTTCGCGATGCTCGGTCGACAGCGGCTTCAACGCGTTGTCCCCTCGGAGCGCGTGAGGCGGACAGTCACCGGAATCGGAACCGCTGGCCGAGGTCTGCGTCGGTCAACCGTGCGCCGATACCGGCTCCAAAGGCGTACGCGACGGTGCTGGCACCGCGTCGGAGCCGTCCGGTGACCCCGCGTGTTGGTGTGAACTCCTCGATCATAACTGTCGGGACGTCGAGTCGATCCGCTAGGGCCATCTCGATGTCCTCGCGAGTTCCCAGTGTATCGACGAGCCCGCGTTCGGCGGCCTCTTCGCCGGTGTAGACGCGCGCCTCGGTCTCGCGGACCGTCTCGGGATCAAGGTCCCGCCCCTCAGCCACCCGCTCAACGAACTGATCATAAAACTGATCAACGCGCTCTTGAAGATATGCCCGATCCTCGTCGTCAAGTTCGCGCAACGGGGTCCCGGCGTCCTTGTACTCGCCGGCGACGAGTCGTTCGTAGGAAATCCCGAGGCGGTCGGCAAGGCCCGCAGCGTTGACCCGTGACCCCAGTACACCAATGCTGCCGACAAGACTGACATCGCGCGCCCACAGTTCGTCACATCCGGCGGCGATCCAGTACCCACCGCTGGCGCACTGATCGGTCGCATACGCAACTGTGGGACCGTCAAACGCGGCGACGGCCTGCCGGAGGTCATCACTCGGCACAATCTCTCCGCCGGGCGTGTTCAGTCGCACGATGAGCGCCTGGATGTTATCGGCGGCGTCCGCGCGTTCGATCTGTTCGACGAGCCGATCAGCCGGCGTTCCGATTGGTCCGCGCGGGACGACCCGGCCACCGCTGCGGGTGATTGGCCCCTCAATTGCGACCTCCGCTACATTGGCTCGTGAAAACAGTGAGTCCGCGAGCGATCGGCCAGCAAGCAGACCGGCGGAGGCAACGAGCACGGCGAGGACAACGCCGAGTCGGCTCACCCCCATCTGTGGCAGTGTAATGAACGCAAACACTCCACTTACGGCCGCAAGCAGTCCGACACCAAGCGTCACGGCGATGCGGAGGACTCCTCGGAGGGCGGTCACACTATCCCCTCTGTTTTCTGGACTGGCATCTGGTCTCGTGGGTCCATCGAATAGAGTCGAACCGCCAGAAAAGTAAAAGCTCCCTGCCGCTCGCTAGAGCATGCCGGTCTTCTGGAGTTTCATCAGGTCCTCGGTGTCGAGGGTCTCGCCCTCCTTGAACTTCTGGTAGATTTCCTCGGCCTCTTCTTTGGCCTCTTCGCGCTTTTGTTCGCGTTCGGCCTTGCGCTCTTCCTCCTCTTCTTTGTCCAACTCACGCAGACGCTTTTGCACGCGCACGAAGTCCTCGTGGTGTTGGTCAGCCGCTTCCTGGGCCTCGACAAAGAGGTCGTGCATTTCATCCGCTCGATCTCGAATATCGTCGGCTTCGCGGTAGGCCTCGATCATCTGGTTGTGGTGCTCTTGGGCATTGTCAGCCAGTTCCGTCACCTTCTGGTGGTGCTTTGAGGCCTCCGAACGGACCTGTTCAGCCCGCTCTTTGAGGTCGTCCAGCTCGTCGCTTTGATCCAGTTTTTCCTTGCGACGCTGGTATTCCTCACGCTTGTCTTCGATCTTCTCGATGAGTTCCTGCTCTTCCTCCGAGGAAAGGACCTCTGTCTGCTGTTTGAACTCGAGATCCTCGATCTCCTCTTTAAGATCCTCGAGATCGGTCCCGTCATCGAGTTCAAGATCCGTCTTGAGCTCGTCGACGCGGTCGAACAACTCGTTGGCCTTTGCGTTGAGCTCGTTGCGCTGCTCTTTGTGCTCCTGGACAAGCTCGTTGAGTTCATCGCGCCGTTCGCGGTGTTCTTGGGCTTCGTCGACCTTCTCGCGGGTCTTCGCGTTGAGGTCGTCACGCTTGCTTGCCCGTTCGGAGGCCAGTTGATTGAGTTCGTTACGGCGGTCACGAAGTTGGCCAGCCCGTTTGATGAGCTCGCCCTTCGAGTCGTTCTCGAGTTCCTCGTCAGTCAGTTCGACGTTCTTCGATTCATCGAGCGGTGTTACGTCTAGGTCTGTCATGAGTCGCGTTCGATTCCATTACCGCACCGGCCCGAGTGGTACCACTCGCAGTGGCAGGACCAGTCACAAGGAGGGAGTCGCGTTGTCTGCAAGCGATACCACCGGGAGTCCAGTGACGTTCTGGTACCTATGGATACCTTCGCCTGTCGTTTAAAACTACCGGTACCCGTTGTCCGCGGCCGTCGTCAGTACACGGCGTAAGCGGGTCGATGCCGCATCTCATGACATCCGGAAGGTGAGTCGTTTTTGCCCTCCGTCACTTAAGATCCGGCGGCGATGCCTCCACAGGAGTCTGACGAGCGAACCGGTCATTCCGAATGCGTCCATGCTCATGGCCATACGAACGTTCAGGCCGCTCACGCCAGCACGCTTGAGATCACAACCGACGACTACCTGACGCCGGCCGGCGGCTGTATCGTCGGGATCAAGGCCGACCGGGCGCCGAGTAGTTTTGCTCCCGCCTTTGTCGCCGCGTGTCAGCACGTCGATGCACAGATTGAACTTGCGCTCACGGTCGGCAGTCGAACAGCAACTGTTGTCGGTCGCGGAGATCCGTCGTTGACCTTCGAGAGCGATCGCTCTCTCGTCGTTCGCACCAGTGAGTACGTCGACGACCGCACCGTCATGGTTGAGGCGGACA
This sequence comes from Salinarchaeum sp., assembly GCA_046540195.1. Lineage (GTDB taxonomy): Archaea > Halobacteriota > Halobacteria > Halobacteriales > Salinarchaeaceae > CAZFMU01. The sequence goes on along the minus strand of JBKHFN010000006.1, from coordinate 3,754 downwards.
CCGCCGCTACTGATCTCCCGCGGTCGCTGGTTTCTGCCCTCGCCGATGGTGCGTCACTAACTGCTACGTTCCGAGTTGAAGCCCCTACGACGTAGTCCCGCCCGCAGACGGATCGACACGCAGTTACCCGGCTGGTGGGTACTACAATCATGGACATCCGTGAGTTGCACCGGGTGCTGGTCGATCTTCACGGACAACCGGACCAGGCCTACAGCGAAGACGGCGTACGACAGTTGCTCACGACGATTCTCTCACAGAATGTCACCGGTGAGCAGACTGCCCGGGCGGCCGAGACTCTCTTTCAGACGTACCCCGACTACCGGGCCATTGAGGAGGCCGACCACGACGAACTCGCGGAGGTAATCTCGGCGGCTGGCCTGATGAACCAGAAGGCCCGGCGGATCCAGCGCTCGCTTACCCGGATTCGTGAGGAGACCGGCGGAGCGTACACCCTGGCATTCCTTGATGAGATGGACACGGCGGCGGCGCAGGACTGGCTCACAGACATCAAGGGTATCGGCCCAAAGACCGCCAACGTCGTCTTGAACTTTCACTTCGAGAAGCCGACCTTTGCTGTCGACACTCACATTGAGCGCCTCTCGAAGCGCTTTGGACTCATCGATGAGTCGACAAGCGCTGCGGCGGCCCACGAGATTCTCAACGAGAAGATCCCTGACGATATTAAGTACAGTCTCCACGTGCTTCTTATTACTCACGGCCGCGAGTACTGTACGGCCCAGAACGCCGACTGTGATAATCCGGTGTGCGAGCGTTACTGCGACTGTCCGTACTGCGAGTGAGCGCTCAGACGAACCGGAAGGTTTCGAGGTTCCGCGGGGCGAACGTTCGCATGTTGAATTTGTGATACAGTGCCGAGGAGAGGTCCTGGACGGATGACTCGTCGCCGTGGACGCACAACACCTTCTCGGGACGTGGATTCATCGTCTTCACGAAGTCAATAAGCCCCTGACGGTCGGCGTGGCCGGAGAAGCCGTCCACCGTCTCAACGTCCATGTTGAGAGTAAGTGTCCGACTCCGTGGACTACCGTTACCGGCACCGGGGTCATCGAAGGGAATCTCGGTGCGTCCGTTTTGGATCCGCCGACCAAGGGTTCCCTGTGCTTGGTAGCCAACGAAGATGAGCGTCGAGTCCTCCTCGCCGCCGAGGTGCTGGAGCCAAGACATAATCGGGCCGCCTTCGACCATCCCTGAGGTCGACAGAACAATACAGGGACCGCTATCGGCCACCTCCTGACGTTCCTCCTCGCCGCCGTCGATGTGATTGAACTGTTCGGCCAGGAAGGGGTTTTCGTCTTCGTGGAGAATTCGATCCCGTAACGAGTCACGGAGGTACTCGGGATAGGTCGTATGAATTGCCGTTGCCTCCCAGATCATCCCATCGAGGTGGACCGGAACCGTGGGAATCTCGCCCTCGCGCATGGCCTCCTCAAGCACGAGCATCATCTCCTGGGACCGACCGACCGCGAACGCCGGAATAAGCACCTTTCCGCCTCGTTCGACGGTCTCGCGGATGGTCTGTTTGAGTTTGCGCTCGGAGTCTTCCTGGTCGGTCTGGTAGTCGTTGCGCCCGCCGTAGGTCGACTCGAGGACGAGGGTCTCCACACGTGGGAAATCGTTGACGGCGCCGTTGAACAACCGCGTGTCGGTGTAATGAATGTCACCGGAGAAGGCAACGTTGTACAGGCCATCGCCGATGTGGAAGTGTGAGACTGCCGACCCGAGGATGTGTCCGGCGTTGTGGAACGTGAGTTTCACGTCGGGAGCAATGTCGGTCACATCACCGTACTCAATAGGGATGGTGTGTTTGATCGCCTCCCGAACCATCTCTGATTCATACGGCGGCGACCGACCCTCCTTGGCGGCGACATCAAGATAATCAAGCGTCAACAGCCCCATCAGATCCCGTGTTGGCTCGGTACAGTAAATCGGCCCGTCATAGCCGTACTTGAACAACAGTGGAATGAACGCCGAGTGATCGAGGTGAGCGTGTGTCAACACAACCGCATCGAGGTTGCTTGCTCCAGCCCCCAGCGCCTCGGGCACCTGCAGGTAGGGCACCTCGCCTTCGGCGCCTGGCTTGTCGCCACAGTCGATGAGAATGCGTGTCTCTGGTGTTGAGAGGATAAACGCCGCTCGTCCGACCTCCCGACAGCATCCGAGTGTCGACACTCGGACATACTCCTCATCAGAGAGCTTTTCACGGTGAATCTGCCGGCCAATCCGCTCTAGGATCTCCCGACGGTCGGTCCGCTCCTGCTTGAGGAAGTTGCGCACGTTCTTGACCGTCGAAGACTCGATCGGCGGCGTCCGGACGACCTCCGGCGTCCAGCCGACCTCCTGGGTGATCTCCCGGAGTGTCGTGCCGTGCCGACCGATGACCATTCCTGGCTTCTCGGCCTCAATGACCACCTCGCCGGTGTCGGCGTGGAAGTCTAAATCAGTCACCCCGGCCTCCTCGGGGATGACCTCCTCAACCTGCGGTCGCGCCTGCGAGGGAGGCAGCAACACCGCCGGGTCGGGGCGGACGGTGATCCGTTTGCGGAGTTTCGAGGCGAGCTGACGCACCAGATCCCCCTGCGTGGCGAACCGCTTGGGATCGTGCGTGTAGATGACCAGCTCCGGTCCCTCGAAGGTCACATCGGTGATCGTGATATCATTCGGAACCTCACGCTCGATCTTTGCTTTCAGGTCGTCAAGGTACGTATCGACGGAACTCATAGTCGGTGACAAGTAATCGCACCAGCGCACACTCGGTGCGGCGGGTATCCATCAGCCACCCACAGGAGCGACCCGGGAGAGGCCGGGCCTCAAGAGGACTGCGGGAGAGACGCCAAGAACCCGCTTTGCTACTGATACCGTATCACAGGTTAAAAGCTTTCCCAACCATCCGCCGACCGATTGTTCACCGTCGGGTACTCCGGGGAGTTTAAGCGGCCGGGCAGGCACGTTCCGCCGATGACTGATCGGGACCAGGAACTCGGGGTCACCGAGGACTTCCACGAGGAAGCCTGTCGCCTGGAACATGCGACAACCGACGAGGTGGCAAAGCGTCTCGACCGATTCGTCGACCTCCCCGAGGAGTGTCCGGACTGTTATGACCCGGATGCCCAGCATTGCAGTCACCTCTCCCCGTGAGCACGCCAATTAACGCGGTTCGCAGTCGGTTTACTCCAGAAGACCCAAGCGGTTGGCTCTCAATTGGCCGGTATGAACTGGGACGACATCCGTGACCTTCTGCCCCATTACGTCGCGCTCATCGTCATCCTCACCGTCCTTCTGACCGCTCTCCAGATCTACTGGCCGGGCGGCGAACCAAGTATCTGGGTTCAGATCGGCGTAGCGGTCGTTCTGGGACTGGCCTATCCCACCATGATGCGATATCTGGGCTACGCGCCTGAAGCGTGGGATTAATGGCGATTCGGCAGAACTGCCCGACCCGACCAAACAGATGGATTCAGGGTTCATTCACACCCAACGCATTCTCTCCTTTCATTTCGAAAACGTATCGAAATCGGGCCGTCCGACCAGTGTACGCCGCTTGTGTGACAGTCTCAGGGATTCGTTACCCCCAACATTAAATACAATCATCTCTTATTCACGAACAAGTCGGGTGGCATATCGGTTCCACGTCGGGGTACCGGGCACCCGAACAATCAAACCATGACAAACACAATTCGTGAAAAACTCGACGATCGGGGCGTCTCGCCAGTGATCGGCGTCATCCTGATGGTGG
>JBKHFN010000005.1:0-18283 GCA_046540195.1 Salinarchaeum sp. | reverse complement strand
TGTTTCAGGCGCCGAACCCGTTCCCGAAGTCGATCCGCGCCAACGTCGCCTACGGACCGCGCAAACACGGTGACATCGATCGGGGGCTGATCCCGCGGCTGCTTGGTCGCGACGACAAAGCGGCGGAAGACAAGCTCGTCGAACAGTCGCTCAGACAAGCGGCCCTCTGGGAGGAAGTGAGCGGCCGACTCGACGACAACGCGCTCGGACTCTCCGGCGGTCAGCAACAGCGGCTCTGCATCGCTCGCTGCTTAGCCGTTGACCCGGAGGTCATCCTGATGGACGAGCCGGCCAGCGCGCTCGACCCCGTTGCGACCGCCAAGATCGAGGACCTGATCGAGGAGCTCTCCCAGCAGTACACGGTGATCATCGTCACGCACAACATGCAGCAGGCGGAGCGGATCTCCGATCAGACCGCGGTGTTCCTCACCGGCGGCGAACTCATCGAGTACGGCGAGACCGAGAAGATATTCGAGAACCCGGAGAGTCAGCGGGTTGAGGACTACGTCACCGGCAAGTTCGGATAATCTCTCGAACGTCGATCGCATCAGCTCAAGAAACCTGCTCACGCTGACGATCCACGCATTGCTGCCTGTAGTCCTGCCTCAGCCAAGTTCGCCCCGTACTCCGCTGTCCGCCGGAGGCTATCAACGACTGTCCCAAGATGGTAGCCATCCGCTACGTCGGCCTCGTGAATCCGCTGATCGAGGTCGTCGGCACTTCTGACGACGCGGTCCGCGGCCGCGACGGCCGCATCGAGTTCCTCTGTATCACCTTCGAGGAGTCCCGACACAGCCCGTTGGACGATCGCTCGTGACTCCTCGCCTAGTGTGTGTAGCTCGTCCCCGATGTCGGCTGGCGGTGGGGTCGTCCCGCGGTCGGCAACTGACGCGATCTTCTCGGCGTGATCAGCTACCCGCTCGATCTGGCGAGCGGCCGTGTAGTAGTCGAACGTGGTCAGCCGCCCAAGGTCTCGTGAGACGCTGATGTCAACGAGTGATCGGTGGAACTCGCGGCAGATGAGCCGGAAGAGACGATCGACGTCGTCGTCCTGTCTGATCACGCGTCGAGCGTCCTCCCCATTGCCTGCCTCAAGCGCCGTCAGGGCGTCCTCTTGCATCGACAAAGCAGTCAGCTCCATCTGGACCAGCGTCTGTTCGGCCGAGAGATCCCCGATGTCCAGCATTGTTCGGGCGACGATCCGATCGCCCGTCTCCTCGTGGATCTCAATCCCAACGAGTCCGGCAACGGCATCACGGATCGCACGGCGGTGCTCCGTCTCTGGTCCGCCAACAATTTCAATCTCTTCGGCTCCGGCGACGTACGCCGCGGCGACATTTCGGGCGAGCTCTTCGGCGGTCCGACCGCCCACATCAATCCGACCCTGTCGTCGCCCTTCTCCATCGGTGCTGTCGGCTAATACGAGCTGTCGCCCCCGAGAGTACAGCTCGACTGTCGACCCGGATTCGATCCCTTGTGTTGCCGCCCAGTCTTTCGGTAGTGAGACCGTGTATGTTGACCCACCGGTCAGTTGGACCTTCCGCTCAATTGGATCGTTATCGGCGGCCACACTCAGCACCTCCCGGTACGCCCTGTCCCGATGCTCCGAAACTAATGGTATCGCCGTCCAGTACGGTTGAGCGCGTATTCGTATGGGTGTGGGTCCGTATCACACGGCCATATTGATGCAGGCACTCACAAGTATCGTGCTAATAGATATATATGCTAGAAATAATCTATATATTAGGGTACTAGCCGGATGGGTCTAGTCTATATCTGGGGTTCACGATTCCGGCGGTTGGCCGTCCTCGGTTGCCGGGGCGATGTGATCGATGTAAGCATCGATGTCCGGTTCATTCACGCGCACCCGAACGTGTAGTTCGCCGAGTTCATCCGGCTGTCCAACGGCGAAATTGACGACCCCCTCGAAGGCCGGCTGTTTCTTCAGATCGAAGCTAAATGTATCGCCTTGGCGCCCTTCAAGGAACTGCCTGCGGGCAGTATCTAGGATCTTCTGATCGTACAGCGCCTCCGAGAGTGTCTCAAGCGCGTGTGCCGTCGCAATCACCTCGCCAGAGTGCTGTTCGACCTCGGCGTCCGGAAACAGCGTCGTAATCGCGTCGATCACTCGATCGGTCACCTCCGTCGGGTAGACGGGTGCGGTGACCTGTACGTCGATGCTCCGGATCATGCGACTTCGGCGCGTTCGGTAAGGATCTCGCGGATCCGGCGCCGGTAGGCCTCAAGACTATCGTCGTTCTCGATGTGGATATCGGCCCGATCCATCGCTGCGCCCATTCCGAATCCGAGTTCCCGTTCGTCGCGCTCTTCGAGCGTCTCGGCGCTACCCGATCCGTCGCGGCTCGCCAACCGCTCTCGACGCACGTCGCGAGGGGCCTCGATGCTCACGAGCAGGAAGTCCTCGAAGGCCGCCTCGAACCGCTCAACCTCGATGTCGCTCCGGACGCCGTCGACCAGCACCGTCTCGTGGTTCTCAAGTGCTGCCTTGATCAGCGGCAGCGAGCGTTCGGCAATTGCGTCCGGCCCGTGTTCGGCCCGGAGGTCCTTGGCCACCTGGCCGTGGTGGATGGCTGGATCGAGCCCCCGCTCTCGACACTCTTCTCGGATGACATCTCCCATGGTGACAACAGGTACCCCGAGCTCCTCGGCGACGACGGCCGCCTCGCCTTTGCCGCTGCCGGGAAGCCCGACAGTCGCCACGACAGTCATTACCGTGTTGTTGGCGCGAGACGGGGTTAACGGTATCGAAACGGCCACTCGGCGATGGCGGCGTTTTTGCCGTCTGCGATCGAATCTCTTGCCATGCCCTGTCCCGAGCACCCTGCAACCGGCGTCACCGTCGCCGTTCCCGTGTCGCTTCGCTCGTATGCGCCCGATCAGGCGGCGACGGTCACCCAGTGTACACGCTGTCTGCGTGTCACCCCTGGTGGAGACGATCCTGACACGCCCCAAGCGATTTCGACAGCTTACCCTGATGGCGAGGCTGGTGTCGGAGCCGTCTTACTCGTTGGGCTGCTAGAATCACTCGCGAGCAACCGTGATCAGATCGAAGCCCTGCTCACCCGGCTTGAAGCTGCCGGCGTCGATGTCTTTCTTGTGATCGATCGACTTGCTGCCAACGAGCAGTTTGACCCGTATATCGACCTCTCGCGGCGACGTCACCAGCTTGAACAGTTGGTCTAAACGCCGGTTGAGTACCGTAGAATACCCGCAATCCCGCCGAAGGCGTTGTAGAGCTGTTCGCCCTTCTCGAAGTCTGTCGAGATGAATGCGACCTCGGTCCCGCGCTGTTCGGCAATGTTGATCAGGTGCTCGACGGCGTCCTCACGATCGGTCGCCTCAACCGGCTGCCCACACTCAGAGCACTCGTGCTCGGGTGTCGAGTGGCGCTGGTCAAGCAACTCGTAGTCGGTGTTTCCACACTCACACTCGTACACCACCACGTCCTGCCGGAGGTCCTCGCTGAGCAGGAGCGTATCGACCGACCCCATGATCAGATTCCGCCGTGTTGGCTCAAACCCGTAGGTCGCCAACTCACCACCGTGGAGCTCCTCGAAGAACTCCTCCATGTGGCGCTTGTCCTCCATGATCTCGGCATCGGCCAGCGCCTCCTGACCGGCGTCAACGAGATCGTATAATCCCGACTCATCGGTGTAGGAGACGTCGAACTTCCCGATGACCATCTCTTGGAGCTCGTGGTGGAGATAGTCGCCATCGAGGAACTCGTCCTTGGTCGGCGAGGGCCCTCCGACGAGCACGCCGTCGAGTTCGTGTCGCTCGGGGACAAACAGCTCGTTGGCCATCTCGGCGACCTCTTGGTAGAAGTTGTCGATGGCTTCGAGTCGGAGACGGGCGAACCGCTGGGCTGACTGGCCGCCTTTGCGCTGTTTGCCGGGGACCAGCGAAGTGGCTGACTTGACCGGTTCGACGCGTTTGCCCTTGAGCCAGCCGACGTTTGCCTCTCGGCGATCGAGAACGATCAGACCGTAGAGGCCCTTGTCGGCGAGCATCTCCTCGAGCGGCTCGGTCAAAAACGTCGAGTCACAGTGATACCGGAAGGACTGGATCGGTTGTGGCGGATTCTCAAGCACCTTCGTGACCATCTCGGTCTGTCCACCGCCGGCGTCGATGGCACCGGAGAACAACACCATCCCGTTCTCGGGCGGCCGATCGTAGTACTGCAGGCGCGCCTTAATCGAAGAAAGGGCGTCCTGAACGTTCGTCCGGGTCTGCTTGGACTTGATATTGGAGGCCTCGCTGTACTCGGTCGTGACGTGTTGGGTGACCTCGCTGATCTGCGTGTCCTCTGGCACGTAAATCGTCACGAGTTGTGTCCCGGATCCCTCGTACTCTTGGAGCTCCTCGATGACCCGTCGGTACTCGTAATCCCGACGGTCGGAGTCCACGTCGGCCTCCTGCGTAGACATCGTTGTCAATACCAGCGGGAGAAGTAAGTACCTGTTGACCTGTCGGGGTTTTGGCGCCGATGCCATCGTATTTTAAGCCCGTTCGGCATCTGCTTCTGGATATAGACCGATGCGCGACACGACTGATGGCGGCCGCCCACATAAACGCCACACCACACGTGGCGTATACGCGGTTGCCAGCGGTAAGGGTGGGGTCGGCAAGACGACCGTGGCCGCCAACCTCGCAGCGGCGATCGCTGAACTTGGCTATGATGTCGCTGTCGTCGATGCCGATCTTGGGATGGCGAATCTCGACACGTTTCTCGGACTTGAGGCCGACGGTCCGACACTTGAGGATGTCCTCGCGGGGGCGGCGTCCGTCGGGGACGCTACCTACTCTGTCACGGACCGATTGACAGTCGTGCCCGGTGGCACCGACCTTGACACCTACACGCAGACCGACGCCGAGGAACTCCGTACGGTCGTCGCTCGTCTGCGTGAACGCGCTGAGTACGTGTTTCTGGATGTCGGTGCGGGCATCAGCTATGAGACCGTGTTCCCGCTTGAGATGGTTGACGGCGTGCTCCTCGTGACGACTGCTGACCCAGCCGCCCTTGAGAATGCCGAGACCACGCTTGCGGTCATTGACCGAGCCGGAACCCGCCCGGTGGGGGCCGTGCTCAACCGACAGTACGACGACAATACCCGTCCACAGGCGGTCGCAGCCGAGATGGGTATCGAGTTACTCGGAACGGTCCCGGCAGCCGCCGTTGTCCGGGAGGCGCTTGATGCGGGGACGCCGGTTGTCGATCACGCGCCCGGTAGTTCGGTGGCCGGGGCCTTCCGCCGACTCGCCGGCCAACTCGTCGGCACCGACCATACGACCGATTCGACGACCGATGCGGCGGCACCGGAGCCCTCAATGACGGAGCAGAAAGCGGTCGATGCGGCCATCGAGGAGGTGTCCGTTGCGGACGCCGACCCGACGGCGGACGAGTCGGATCCGGTTCTCGGGCTTGAAGAGGCTGACGAGCCACCATCCTCGACGGACTCGTCGTCCGACAAACCGGCTGACCGGACGACATCCGCGGCCGCCGCCTCTGAGGATAAACCAACAACAGCGGACAAGACGGACTCCGACTCCGGTGGTTTTCTCTCTTGGCTGTGGCGATAGCTTCGGACGAACTCTTTAGCCGACTACATTGACTCGGGCGCGGCGACTCCGAGGATGTCCAGCGCGTTTGCGAGCGTGTGCTTCGTCGCGGCGACGATCGCGAGTCGGGTCGTCCGTGTCTCCGGATCGGCGTCGAGCACTGGACACTCTCGATAGAAGGTGTTGAACTGATCGGCCAGTTCTCGCGTGTAGGTGGCGATGGCGTGCGGTTCGTACTCCTCGGTGGCGTCCTCGATAGCGGCCGGGAACCGCGCAATTGTTCGAACTAGTGCCTCCGCAGGCGGCGTCATCGATGCTGCCGGGGCGTCTGGTACCGGGTGACCCGCTTCCGCGGCGGCATCGAGGATCCCACAGCAGCGAGCGTGAGCATACTGGACGTACGGCGCTGACTGGGCGTTGAAATCAAGCGCTCGATCCCACTCGAAGGTTATCTGCTTGGCCGGCTGCTTGGCGACGATATCGTACCGGACGGCGCCGACCCCGACCTGACGGGCGATCCGCTCGATGTCGTCCGCATCAAGATCGTCGTCGCGGATCCGATCGCCGAGTCGAGCTTCGACCTCCTCACGCGCCCGATCAATGGCCTCATCGAGCAGATCGTCGAGCTGGACGCCGGTACCGGCCCGCGTCGACATGCGTCCTTCCGGTAGAGTCACATACGAGTAAATTACGTGGTCCAGCCGGTCGGGATCGTTATCGAGGATCTCAAGCGCCGCCTTGAGTTGGTCAGCTTGGAGCTTGTGATCCTCGCCGAGGACGGTCACCGCTCGGTCGTAGTGCTCGAATTTCCACTCGTGGTGGGCGAGATCGCGCGTGGTATACAGCGTCGTGCCGTCAGAGCGCAAAAAGACGAGATTCTTGTCGATGTCCCACGCCTCAAGATCGAGCTGCCAGGCGTTCTCCTCATAGACGGCCTGAGAGCTCTCTTGCAACCGCTTGGCGATGGCATCAGTCGACCCATCGCGCATGAATCGTGTTTCCTTGACGAACTCATCGAACTCCGCAAGCAGCCGCTTGAGACACGCTTGCATCCCTGAGAGGACCTGATCGACCACTGTGCCGACCCGCTCGTAGGCCTCCTCATCGCCGGCATCGAGCCCCTGCATGAGCTCTTGAATCTCGGCCTCGGCCTCTTCGACTGCCTCCTCGGGGCCATCCTCAAGAAAGGCGTTACCCTTCCGGTAGTACCGCACGAGGTCGTACTCGATGCGATCTCTGGCGGGACCATCCTCAAGGTCTGCCTCATCGAAGGTCTCGTAGGCCCAGGTGAAGACGGCGATCTGCCGGCCAGCGTCGTTGACGTAGTAGTGTCGGTCGACATCGTAGCCGGCGTACTCAAGGAGATCGGCGACCGCGTCGCCGACAATCGGATTGCGAGCCCGTCCGACGTGGACCGGACCTGTCGGATTTGCGCTGGTGTGCTCAACGACGATCGACTCGTCCTTTGGCGGCCGCTCACCATAGCCCGCATCAGCGGCCGCGAGCGTGTCCGCGAAGTACGCCTGATCGGGGTAGAAATTGAGATACGGCCCCGTCTGTTCGACCCGTTCAACGTACGTCAAGGACTCGACGTCGATCGTGTCGGCTAACTCGGCAGCAACGGCGGCCGGGGCGGTGCCGGCGTCCCCGGCAACGCGGAAGGCCACACTCGAGGCGACCACCGCGTCGACATCCTCGGGCGGTCGTTCGAGGCCGAGGTCATCGCTTGGGAGCGACTGGGCCTCAAGCGCCGCCTTGAGGGCGGTAGCGACCTCTTCGCGGGTCTCAATGAGCATGTCCCGCGGTATACGAGCGGCCGGTTTATGAATACCGACACGCGCGCAGAACAGTAGGTTTATCAGTCGTTCGGCGCCAAATATCAACAAGATTACTTCGGCTATGGACAGTTCCCAGCGACACCCGGAGGTGAACATCGGGCTGGTCGGACACGTCGACCACGGCAAGACGACCCTAGTACAGGCCTTGAGTGGCGAGTGGACCGATCAGCACTCTGAAGAGCTCAAACGCGGGATTTCGATTCGGCTTGGGTACGCCGACACTACATTCCGTCGGTGCCCTAATGTTGAGGGCCCCGAACAGTACACCGTCGAATCGACCTGTCCAGACGGGAGCGACAGCGAGCCCGTTCGGACGGTCTCGTTCGTCGATGCCCCCGGCCACGAGACGCTCATGGCGACAATGCTCTCCGGGGCGGCCATCATGGACGGCGCGGTCCTCGTGATCAGCGCCGCCGAGTCGGTTCCCCAGCCCCAGACCGAAGAACACCTGATGGCGCTGGACATCATCGGGGTCGAGAACATCGTCATCGCGCAGAACAAGATTGATCTCGTTGATCGTGACCAGGCCCGCGAGAACGCGGCCGCGATCGAGGACTTCGTTAGTGGGACCGTCGCCGAGGGGGCACCGATTATTCCGGTTAGTGCCCAGCGAGGAGTCAACATCGATCTGCTGATCGATGCCATTGAGGAGACCATTCCGACTCCCGAACGCGATCCCGACGCAGACTCCCGGATGCAGGTCGCCCGCAGCTTTGATATCAACCGCCCAGGAACGACCTGGGAAGACCTTCTTGGCGGCGTGCTCGGGGGGAGTCTCGTCCGTGGCACCCTCGAAACGGGCACCGAGATTGCGATCCACCCCGGCCGCGAGGTTGACACCGGTGGGCAATCCGAGTACCAGCCCATTACGACCACGGTCCGGTCGCTTCAGGCGGGTGGCGAGACGATCGATGAGGCCACCCCCGGCGGGTTGCTCGGCGTCGGCACCGGACTTGATCCGGCACTCACAAAGGGCGACGCGCTGGCCGGTCAGGTTGCCGGTCCGCCAGGAACCCTTCCGCCGACCCACGAACAGTTCACGATGTCGGTCGAGCTGCTCGACCGTGTTGTCGGCACTGAGGTTGAGGAGATCACGACCGGTGAACCGCTCATGCTCACCGTCGGCACGGCCACAACCGTCGGCTCGGTCACGAGTGCACGTGGTGACGAGGCCGATGTCGTCCTGAAACGTCCAGTCTGTGCGTCGCCTGGCGCGTCGATCGCGATCAACCGCCGTGTTGGATCACGTTGGCGACTCATCGGTGTTGGCACGCTCGTCGAATAGCTATGTCTGCCTCGGTCCCCCAGACGGTCGTCCTCGACACCAACGCGCTGATGATGCCCGTCGAACTTGATGTCCGACTGTTCGATGAACTCGATCGGGTGTTCGAGCGCGTCTCCCCCTCAGCGTTCGAACTCCGGGTGCCCCAGCCGGTCATTGAGGAACTCCGGGATCTCGCAGCCGGTGGTGGCGAAGCGGGAATCGCCGCCAATGTGGGTCAGGATCTCGCGTCCGACCGATGTGTCTCCGTTACCGCAGACGCAACCTACGCCGACGACGCGGTCGTTGAGCTAGTTGAATCCGATCGCGCCGATTATGTCGTCACCAACGACGCCCCGCTTCGGGACCGCGTGCTCGATCGCGGGGTACCAGTTATTAGTCTCCGGGGCTCGAACACGCTCGCAATCACGGAACCATAAGCATGTACAAACGGGTCAGAGTTCGCGATACGGTCGAAGTACCACCGGAAGAGCTTGCTAATGTCACCCCCGAGCTGGTCCGCCGTCTCCTCCAAGACAAACTTGAGGGACGCATGGACGAGGAACTCGGATCGATCGTTTCCGTCACCGAGGTACACGATGTCGGTGAGGGACAGGTGCTTCCGAACCGGCCGGGTGTCTATTACGAGGCCGAGTTCGACGCACTCGTATACGATCCCGAAATGCAGGAGGTCATTGACGGGAACGTCGTTGAAGTCGTCGAGTTTGGCGCTTTCATCGGGATTGGCCCCGTCGATGGACTCCTGCACGTCTCACAGATCTCCGATGAGTATCTTGCCTTCGACGCTGAAAACCAGCAGCTCGCCTCAAGCGACTCAAACCGGGTGTTAGGCGTCGACGACGCCGTTCGTGCCCGGATTGTCACCATGTCGATCGACGAACGCAACCCCCGGGACTCGAAGATCGGGCTGACCGCCAAACAGCCCGGGCTGGGGAAACACGGCTGGCTTGAGGAGAAGCGCCAACAGCAGGAAGCCGAGGCCACGGCGGGTGAGAACTGATGGCCGAAGACCGGCTTGTGTGCCGGGAGTGTCACCGCGTCGTCGAGCCCAACCGACAGACCTGTCCGGTCTGTGGGTCTTCATCACTGACCGAGGACTGGGCGGGCTACGTCGTTATCGCTCACCCAGCGCAGAGTCGCATCGCTGAGGAGATGGAGATCACCGAACCAGGCCCGTATGCCCTAAAGGTCCGGTAGCCCCCGCCCATTCGTGTCCCCCACCGACTCGCCGACGACCCTGCTCGCGTTGCCAGAGGAACACCGCGTCGCGTTCAAAGAGCCACTCGGTCCAGTCTACGAGGATCCGGCAGCCATTCTTGCGGGGACCGACGGGCAGATTGTCACGGTCGGCGATGTCGTGACCTACCACTTCGAGCGTCACGGCTACCGCCCGGAGGTCGCCGTCGTCGATGGGCTTACCCAGCGTGATGCTGTGACTCCAGAGATCCGTTCGACGATCGCCGAGCGCCCTAACCGGGTCTCCATCCGAAACCCAGCCGGCACGCTCACCGTTGATCTCGTAGAGACGCTGGCGGAGGCCATGACCGCTACCGCTCCCGTGACAGTCGATGTCGACGGCGAAGAGGACCTGGCGACCGTTCCGGCCGTCCTCGCTGCCCGTCCGCCGACAACCGTTGTCTACGGTCAGCCCGACGCAGGAATGGTCGCCATTGAGGTCGAAACAGACCGCAAGGCGCAGTTCCGCGAGCTTATCGACCTCCTCGAAGGGGATCACGATCGCTTTTTCGCCCGGCTAGAGTAATTCGCTTCTTCGAAATCCTTTTAGCCGGCTCAGCGTCAATTTAAGCCAACGAATCATGGATATCGAGATCATCGAAGAAGAGGAGAATCCGATGTTACACCGGACCGACGTACGGTTTCGCGTCCACCACGATGACGCAACCCCCGAACGACTCTCGGTACGTGACAGTCTTGCCGCCCAACTCAACAAGGATGCAGCCGAGGTGGTCGTTCGCTCGCTCGACACGAAGTTCGGCATGCGAGAGACCATCGGCGACGCCAAGGTCTATGAGACGCCGGAGTACGCCGAGGAGATTGAACAGGAATACATGCTTGAGCGGAACAAGATCGACGCCGAGGAAGCATGACCCGGTACGAACTCTACGACGACGACGGAACCATCGATCGTCAGGCCTGTCCCGAGTGTGGCGACGCCTATCTCGCTGACCACGGCGACCGTCGGCACTGCGGCCGGTGTGGATACACCGAGTGGCTGTAGACGTCGGGAATGCGCGTTCTCGGGATCGAAGGCACGGCGTGGGCGGCGAGTGCAGCTGTTTTTGATACGACGACAGACGAGGTCTGGATCGAGACCGACGCGTACGTCCCCGAGGCGGGCGGGATCGACCCGCGGGAAGCAGCCGATCACATGTCCGAGGCGATTCCGACGGTCGTTGAGGCGGCGATGACCCACGCCCGCGAGACGACTACTGACTCGCCACCGATCGACGCGGTTGCGTTCTCGCGTGGTCCCGGTCTCGGCCCGTGTCTCCGTACCGTTGGAACGGCCGCTAGAGCGCTTGCTGGCACGCTTTCGGTGCCACTGATCGGCGTCAACCACATGATCGCCCACCTCGAGATCGGCCGGTATCGCTCCGGATTCGACGCCCCGGTGTGCCTCAATGCCAGTGGTGCCAACGCGCACGTGCTCGGCTACCACGAGGGCCGCTACCGCGTCCTCGGTGAGACGATGGACACGGGTGTTGGTAACGCACTCGATAAGTTCGCCCGTCACCTCGGCTGGTCGCACCCGGGCGGCCCGAAGATTGAGTCGACGGCGGTCGACGGCACCTACACCTCGCTTCCGTACGTCGTCAAGGGGATGGATTTCTCGTTTTCGGGAATCACCACTGCCGCCCAGGAGGCGGTTGACGCGGGGACGCCGGTCGAGGATGTCTGTATGGGGCTCCAGGAGACCATCTTCGCCATGCTGACCGAGGTCAGCGAGCGAGCGCTATCGGTAACCGGCGCGGACGAGCTCGTCCTCGGTGGTGGAGTGGGCCAGAACGACCGGCTCAAGGCGATGCTTGAGGAGATGTGTGCACAGCGTGGCGCCTCGTTTTATGCCCCCGAGTCGCGGTTTCTCCGGGACAACGCCGGAATGATCGCCGTACTGGGGGCGCAGATGTACGAGGCCGGTGATACCATCGCCATTGATGACTCCGCGGTTGATCCCACCTACCGTCCCGATGAGGTTCCCGTCACCTGGCGACATGAGGAGTCCGTTCGTCACGTCGGCGACGCTATCGAGGCCGGGTCGGTTGAGGGAGCCGAGGCAACCGTTACGCGCGTTGACGGGTGTGTACGCAAGCGTCGACATCCAAAGAGCTACCGCCATCCCGATCTCGATCGCCGTCTTCGCCGGGAGCGCACGGCGATGGAGGCCCGGTTGACGGCGCTTGCCCGGCGCGCTGGCGTCCCGACGCCGGTGCTCACCGCTGTTGATCCCGAGGCGGCCACGCTAACCTTCGAGTTCGTGGGCGAGGCGGACCTTCGAACGGCACTGACTGACGATCGGATCCACACCGTCGGCGGGCATCTGGCCCGGCTGCACGCCGCTGGGATTGTCCACGGTGACCCGACAACCCGGAACGTGCGGGTTAACGATAACCGCGTTTATCTGCTTGACTTCGGGCTGGGGTACCACAGCGAGCACCCCGAGGACTTTGCGATGGATCTGCATGTCTTCGCCCAGTCGGCGGCGGGGACTGCGCCTGACCCTGATGCAGCCCGTGCGGTGGTCCTTGACGGCTACCGCGCGACTGGTGCGTCGCTTGACCTCGATACTACGGCCGTCGTCGACCGACTCGCGGAGATTGAGGGGCGCGGTCGATACCAGTGAATCGCCGATTCATCTCATTTCTAACGCGTAAAGTTATTATATCCACGGCCAAAATTAATAACTACGTATGGCACACATCCACCTCGGCGAGGGAGCCTTCCCGCTGTGGGCCCTCGCCCTTTGGAGTGCAGTTGCCGTTGTTCTGCTGGGCGCGGTCGTCTATCGGATTCGTCGGGACGGCATTGAATCCGAGCAAATCGCCCTCGCCGGAATCGGGGCCGCGGCGAGTTTCGCGATCTTTCAGTTGAACATTCCCATCTGGGGCGGCGTACATATGAATCTCACTGCTCTAGTCGGCATCCTCGCTGGCCCGCTTCTTGGCGCGCTCATTGCGCTGGTCGTGAATGTCTTCTCGGCTGCCTTGGGACACGGCGCCGTTGGCTTACTCGGGGCAAACGTCCTCGTGAACGCCACCGAGGCGATTGCGGCATACTACCTCTTTCAGACCTTGTTGCGGCTTGACTGGGATGTCTTTCCAGCGAGTGCCAGTGCCGGCACGCTTGGACTCGCGGCCGGCTCACTGCTGATGGGGGCGATCATTGTTATCAGCGGCGTCAACGGGAGCCAGCTCCCCCGGTCTGACCTGATGATCGCCGTGGGTGGACTCGTTGGGCTCAACCTTGGGGTGGCCGTCGTTGAAGGCCTCCTGACCGGATTTATTGTCCGCTTTCTGGCCTCCGTCCGCCCCGACCTGGTGGCCGCCGAGGAACAGACCGGCCGTGCGGGGGTGACCGCCTGATGGAGCGCTGGAAACAGTACCTCGCCTTGGTGACACTCGCCGGCGGCAGTCTCGTTGCCGGCTGGTTCGGCTTTCGGGCGACCGGCGGTGGGCTCCCATGGGCCAAGCGGGCAGAGTCATCCCTTCTCGGTGGACTCCAGAGTGGCGGGGGATCGCTGATCGACATCACGCGTGGCATCATCATTGCCGGCCCGATCCGGCAACAGGGACTTGTCCTTGTGTACGTCGGCCTCTTTTTCATATTCGCCCTCATCGGCGTGTGGCTGTACTACCGCTATGGCCGACAACGCGAGTCGTCGACCGCCGAGCGTGGAGGGAGTCGGAGCTGATGGCGGCGCTGTCGAATCACGTCCCCGATCCCCGGCTCATCACCGCGACGGCGGAACATCAGGATGGGCCCCTTCATCGGGTGAACCCGTGGACCAAGGTCGGCATCGTCGGTGCGCTTGTGCTGGCCGTTACCGTTATCGATGAACTCGCTGTCCTTGCCGGACTGTATACCCTCGTCCTCCTCGTTTACGCGTGGGCTGGTCTCTCGTTACGCCGTCTTGCCGGCTGGTACACCATTCCGTTATTGTTTGTCGTCTCGCTTGGCGGTCCGCTATTGTTTCTTGAGCCGGGTGCGCCAATCGGTGGCGTACTTCCGACGCCGCTTGGGAGCCTCTCGATCACCATCGCGGGTGTCGAACTGTTTCTTGAACTCGCGGCCCGATCGTTGACGGTCGTGACCTTCGTGCTCGCCGCAGCGATGACCACGCAGTACACCGCTGTTGTGACCGTCATCGGCCGGCTATTTCCCCGGCCGATCGATCAGATCGCGCTGCTCACCTACCGGTTTACGTTTGTCATGATCGAGATCCTCGAAACGCTCGTCAAGGGCGCGCGGGCCCGTGGCGCGTCGCTGAGCGAGTTCTGGTCGAACCGTCGACTGTACGCTCGTATCATGGGCGTGACGCTGTTGTCGGCAATCGACCGCTCAGAGCGGCTGGTAAAGTCGATGGAGGCCCGTGGCTACGACGGTAACCTGGGTGTCTACGGAGCCGTCTCGCGACCACCGGCGCGTGAGTGGATTGTCATCGGTGGTGTTTACGCCGCCGTGGGCGCCTACTGGCTCTTCCGACGCGGAGTGATCGGCGTATGAGTGACGATCCGCTGATTGATCTTCACTGTGGCGCCCACACCTATCCCGACGGGACCGTCGGTGTCCACGCGGTTGACTTCACGGTCTACCCGGACGAGATCGTCACCGTCATCGGCGGCAATGGGGCCGGTAAGTCTACCCTCCTCGAACATCTCAACGCGACACTTGTCCCCGACGACGGCCACCTCACGATCAACGGCCGGACGATCGACGCCGACTCGAAGCAGTATGCCCGACAGGAGGTCGGCTTTGTGTTCCAGGACCCAGATACCCAGCTGGTCGCTCCGACTGTCCTTGATGACGTTATGTTCGGGCTCCGCAACCAGGGCGTTGGCCCCGAAGACGCGCGTGCCCGTGCCCGCGAGGCCCTGGATCGGCTCGACGCGCGTCATCTTGAGGATCGGATTCCTCATCACCTCAGTGGCGGCGAGAAGCGTCTTGTCGGACTCGCGGGCGTTCTCGTGCTTGATCCGAGTGTGATCGTCCTTGATGAACCGCTTGCGGGACTTGATCCCCAACGGGCGACACTGCTGAAAGACCGCATTCGGCAGGTCCACGCCGAGGGCATCTCGATCGTGCTCTCGACACACGATCTTGACTTTGCCGCCGAACTCGCCGATCGTGTCTGTGTCATGGACGACGGCAATGTCGTCGCCAACGGTCCGCCACGCGAAGTGCTCTATGATGACGCGCTCCTTGATCGGGCGAATCTCGCACCGCCAACGGTGGTCCGCATCGCCCGAAAAGTCGGCGTTGCCGACACCACGCGTCCGGTCACCGAGTCCGAACTCGTTGATGCGCTCGGTGACGGCCCGCTTGAGCGACCCCGTACCTGAGCGCTCGCCCAGCCCCCTTCGGGATCGAGATAGCGGTCAGTCTGTGGTCCGAACCCACCCGTTTTTGCTTCTCCGTATCGTTGGTCCCGCCAATGAGTCCCGACCTCAGTCTGGAGACGTCGGCCGACGCCGATGTCCCCCCAGAGGCGTCCGATGGCGTCTGGCTCTCCTGTATCGGCTGTGGTGAGACCTACGCCCCCTTCGAGGACGTGATGTATCGGTGTCCCGAGTGTGACTCCCTATTGGAGGTCCGATACGCGGAGCATCCCACATTCGATGACTTCTCCGGACGTGGCGTCTGGCGCTACGAGGAGGCGCTTCCGATCGATAAACTGGTCTCGATTGACGAGGGTGACACGCCACTGTATCCGACGCCCGAACTCGCCGCGGAGGTGGATGTGGCCGACCTCCACGTGAAACACGAGGGAATGAACGGCACCGGCTCGTTCAAGGACCGCGGCATGACCGTCGGTGTCGGCGTCGCCAACCGCCTTGGCGTTGACCGGCTGGCGGTTGCCTCAACGGGAAATACCTCCGCGGCGCTGGCGGCCTACGGCGCCCGCGCCAACATGGAGACGCTCGTCCTGTTGCCCGCTGGAAAGGTCGCCGCCGGGAAGATCGCCCAGGCGAGCCTTCATGGCGCGCGCATCCTCGAAGTTGATGGCAACTTCGATGTCTGTCTTGACATTGTCCAGGAACTCGGCCGCCGCGGCGAGGCCTACCTGCTTAATTCGCTCAACGCTTTCCGGCTTGAGGGCCAGAAGACTATCGGCTTTGAGATCCTTGAGGAACATTACGAGCAGACCGGCTCGTACCCCGATCGGATCATCCTCCCGGTTGGCAACGCCGGCAATACTTCCGCGATCTACAAGGGCTTTCGTGAGCTCGTTGATGCGGGCGCGCTTGCCCCTGAGGACGTCCCGGCGCTCACGGGCGTCCAGGCCGCCGGCGCGGCGCCGATGGCCGAGGCCATCGAACACGGCTGGTCCGGTATCCAGCGCTGGGAGGAGGTCGAAACCATCGCCACCGCGATCCGGATCGGCAACCCAGTCAACGCTCCGAAGGCCCTGCCCGGCATCCGCGAGACTGGTGGGACCGCCGTGGCCGTCCCCGACGAGGAGATCACTCAGGCCCAGCGCGATCTTGCGGAGGCCGGCATCGGTGTTGAACCCGCGAGTGCAACCACGCTGGCGGGTCTGCGTCGACTCCGTGCCGACGGCGTCGTCACCCCCGATGAAGAGGTTGTCTGTCTCACCACCGGCCACCTCCTCAAGGACCCCGAGGCGGCGGCCGCCGCCGGCAGTGATCCTGAACCGGTCCCCGGAACGGTTGACGGCGTCCTTGAGCACCTTGAGTAGCGTCTGCCGGGCGTCAGACGACCGCCACCAACGGTTAAGTTATCGCGTCCCCTTCGACTTATCGATGGGGAATAAGAACAAGACGGTCTCCTTCCGGATCAACCAGGAGACATTCGAGGAGCTCCGAGAGATCGCTGAGCGCCGGGATCTCTCGCTGTCGGCGATGTTCCGGGACTACGTCGATGCTGTCGTTGCCAACGACGGTCAAGTTGAGGTTGTCTCCGAGCATCAACTCGCCGATGGCGATCAAGAGTTTCCCCCAACCGTCGAGGTTTCGACGAGCTTTGTTCGCGAACACGAGCGCCTCGAACTGGAGGCCGAACACCTCCGCGAGCAACTTGAGGAGTACAAACGGTACGTCCAGACGCTGCGTGACCGTCTTGAGGACGACAACGGCGAAGATGTCGTCCATCTAGAGGAACTCGATGGGACCGATGCCCCCGAGTACGACCCGCTTGAGCGGTGAGCCGGCGTTATCTTCCGGCCTACCCGGTCAGATCGTCACGTGCGTCCGCCGCCCGCCGTTGCTCCTCGGGTGCCCCCTCAACGGTCGCAAGCGCCTCAACTGCGTCGAGCGTTCGAACTGCCGAGTCTAAGAACGACAGCACATCGCCCGAGTAGGCATATACCATGTACTCATCGCTTATTACATCGACAATAGCCTCTGGCCCGAGCCCCTGAGCGCGCAACTCTAGGAGATACCGGATGAACTTTCGCTCGGGACACCCACAGTAGGGGTTCGCGTCGCAGTCACAATCAAGAAAGTCCTCCGCAAACGCCAAGACCCGATCGCGGGTGGTCTCATCGAGTTTCTCAAGACCCTCGCCGGTATACAGCAAGTCCATCGTCGCGCCGGCAAACGCGCTCTTGGGGATCGATGTCTCAAGTTGGGCGCTGATCTGTCGGTGGTTCTTGACGTAGATCTTGTCCGTGATGGCCACGTAATCACCAGTAGGACTCTGACGATCAAAAACACGTGGGATCGACCGGTTCTCTCGAGACCACAACGCATATGACCAGTCGTCATCCTATTTGTACTTGTGTCCGGGTTGGGGTAGTGGTATCCTACAGCCCTGTGGCGGCTGTGAGGTGGGTTCGATTCCCACACCCGGACTGTGGCAAACTTTTGATGCTATTCACGTACGACACGCTGCTGGCCACATATTCCTCACTGCATCCGTAGCGAGGTGTTGCCTGTCGCCTTGCTTCCACCTGTGGCGCTGAATTCGAGATCTGACGTGGACTTGGCAATAAACCCGGTAAGTACTGCCCTACGTGTGTCGAAACGGCTGATTGGCGGTATGTTCCGAAGATAACTGGAAGCGATAATCAACGGCGGAACGGTGGACTCCTTGAGTTGACCTGTGATCCGTGTGGGAGTCCTTCGAGCGCTATCCGAGTGGGATCAAGGGCGAACAACAGTTTTGTAGCCCTAAGTGGCTCTCGGAGGCTTTCACCGGCGAGGGTCTCCCCAACTGGCGCGGCGGCGGAAACGGTTCCTACGGTACGGGATGATCCTGTGCGCGCCGGGAAGCGCTGAAACGCGACGATCACCTAATTCGAGGCGGAGGCCCCACCCTCAAGGAGCGCGTGGCTTCCGGCCCCGGCGGAAGCACAAGCGAGTAGGGTGGGGAGGAAGCCGACCCG
>JBKHFN010000004.1:0-18496 GCA_046540195.1 Salinarchaeum sp. | reverse complement strand
AGAAAGGCGTTGGCCGTATCAACGTCGGAGACTTGGAAGGCGTGCGCGAGGACGACGATGGGGAGGCGAAGAATTGGGGTAAGCACGGCAACCTTGACCTGCACGGGTGGGCGTTCGACCGCTTCACCGACATCCTCGAATACAAGGCGAAAGTCGAGGGCATCGAAGTCGTAGAAGTGTCGGAGCGAGAGACAAGCAAGACGTGTTCAGTGTGCGGTCGGGAAGACGAGAGTCAGCGTGTCGAACGCGGCCTGTATGTGTGCGAGTCGTGCGATGCGGCGTTCAACGCCGACGTGAACGGGGCGGAGAACATCCGTCTCAACATCACCGAGGAAAGTAAGTCCGAGTCTGCACCCGATCTAGGTGGACATAAGAGTACCGGCTGGTTGGCACAGCCAGCAGTCTACCTATATGACCTCTCCTGCGGATTCCAACCGCAGACAGAGATGGTAGACTGCAAACCCTAATACCCCAACCTTGGGATTCCTCCGCCTTTAGTAGTTCACAGAAGTATTGGGTACGTCATCTAGAAGGTATCCGGTTCATGCGCCTCGTTCTTCCGAGTCTCTGTTCCAGTTCACCCAGAAGTTCTGTGGGTCACTACAGGCGGAGGAGGATGTCAACGATACTCCGAGATCGTCCGATACGGCACGTAGTACCCGATCTCGTCGATCCACGTTGATAGCCACTCATCAGCAGTGGCTTCATCGATCTTCCCAGCGTCAATTGCAGCCAGCAGAACTCCAACGGACCCGACAACAGTCACGCCCTGATCTTTCGCAAACGACCGGGCATCCTCGTCGTCGGTTAGTAGACGACCGTCCGCTGCGTCCGCCAAAGCGAATGCTTGGGCCTCGCCGGCATCGAGATGCCCACTAACAACAGCCTCTCTATTTGTGACGGTATCTGAAATCGTGGCGACAGGAATCTCATCGTCGAGTGTATTGAGTGCTGACTAGAGATACGGATGGTCGTCAACGCCAGCTTCGAGCTCCTCGCGAACGACCGGCACTGTACAGATCCCAGAGAGTCCTGCGACGACCCACAACTGGTCAATGTACGCAAAATTCGAGAGGACAGTCGTGTTCAGAACGCTCGGATTCGCTGGACTATCGTTACCCGTCATTGCGCGTGAGACTCTGCGTCGTCCGAGTCCTCATCATCGAATTCGAGTTTGCTTGCTGCCTCTACCTCGTAGGCTGCGTCGTCTTCGTCAACGAGCCCGAGGCGGAGTTCAACACCGTGCTCACGGAGGATATCACGCATCGTCCAGCGGTCGACAGCAGCGAGCCTTGCAGCATCACCGAGTGTGATCCGTTCGCGTTCGTAGAGGGCAACGGCAGCCGCGATTCGCTCGTTTTCATTGTCCTCGAAGTATTCACGCACGAACTCCCGCAACGCATCGCTCTTGCCTCCAAACACGCCAGCCTCAACAACACCCTCGATGAGGAGATCAAGATCGTCTGGATAGGAGCCAGTGATTCGTGCCATTAGTCTATCCCAGACTATGCCTTCATACTATTTATGAACTGCGCCGAAAGGTCATCTGTATTGAGATGGCCGGTCTCAACTTCCATAGAGTCTGCTGCAGTTACGAACGACAACAAATCGTCATCAGATTAGAATGACCTGATGTAATCGACGATTGTCTTCAGCGCGGTTATATCATCGATATTGTACTGTTTGAGTCGATCCCAGTCTGGTTTTTCGCCATCGAGGAGATACCGCGTGTACTTGTTTCCCACCACAAATCCATCGAACTAGGTGGCGAGGCGGATTCTCCGCCCCGCCGTGGGCGGGGTTGACTGGAGTCGTCCTGCCCAACTCTGTAGCGCTTCGTTGCTGTAGTATCATGAGCCCGCCGTTGTCTCCGGTGCTCCGGATGGCATCCTACTCGCTCTCGCAGAGAGACAGGCTTACTGGCGTGTTGGTGTATCGGCCCGTATGGACTATGAGACGCCGCTGTTCTTTCGGCTGATGGAACACGCCGACGCGGTTGATCGGGATGTCATTGACATGGTGAGTGGAAGCCCCGACTGGGAAGCCCCGGCGGCGCTCCGAGACGGACTGCGGACCTACGCTGACGCCTCGCCCGCTGATTTCCAGTATCCGCCAACCGAGGGCTTGCCGGACCTTCGGGTCGCAATCGCTGACCGACACGGCGTCAGTCCCGATCGGGTGATTGTGACCAACGGGGCCGGTGAGGCCAACTATCTCGCTATGGCGACGGCACTCGAGTACCATGCCGGCGAGACAGTCGTCCTTCCCGATCCTGTTTACCCCTATTATCCCGGTAAGACGACGCTACTGGGCGGTACCCAGCGATCGGTCACGCTTACGCCTGAGGGACACTTAGATCCGAGCGCCCTCGCGTCGGTCGTTGACAATGAGACCGCTGCTATCATCGTGACCACGCCGAACAATCCGACCGGGGCCGTCTACGAAGACTCGACACTCCGATCGCTGGCGGAGATTGCCGCGGACTACGACGCGCTGTTGATCAGCGATGAGGTCTACGACGAGTATGACTATTCCGGCCGGTTTACCAGCGCGCTTGATGCTGCTGTCGATGAGACAGCCGTTGCGATCACAAACTCTTTCTCAAAGTCGATGGCGATTACCGGCTTCCGTGTTGGGTATACGATCCTTCCCGAACGACTCCGCGATGCTGCTCGGAGTCGTCACATGCTCGTTAATGTCGCCGGAAGCCGCCCGGCGCAGGCGGCTGTTTTGGCTGCTCTTCAGGAGACCGCGGACGCGTACTACGACCGTTGCCGTCAGTTGATGGAACGTCGCGTCGAGACGTTCGTTGATACGCTTGAGGCAGGTGGGGTCGCGTGCTATCCCCCGGAGGGCGGATTTTATGTTCGTGTCCGGCTTCCGGCGTACGACAGTACAGTTGGTGGAGCCGAACGCCTGATCGCTGATGCGGGTGTTGCCGGTATGCCCGGTGCGGCCTTCGGCACTGACAATGACTGGTTCCGCTTCTCACTAACCACTGATCGTGTCGAGACGGCCGCCGAGCGGCTTGTTGACGCGACGGCCTAACCCCGGCAGCCTTTTGCGTACCCCGCCGGTACCCTCGCATCGACATGTCCGGACCCCACCAGGATCAGCCGATCCGCCAGTCGGGCCCCGCGCTTGATGACGCCGACGCGGCAATTGTCTACGTTCATGGCCGCGGTGATACCCCGGACGGGATCCTCCGACTCCACCGATTCATCGGTCAGCCGGATGTTGCCGCTATTGCCCCGGCTGCCGCCGATCAGACCTGGTACCCGAACTCGTTTCTTGAACCGGTTGAGACCAACGAACCCGGCCGGAAGTCCGGACTGCAGGCGATCGCCGACGCCGTCTCGATGGCCACCGACGCCGGTATTCCTCCCGAACGCATTCTGCTTGTCGGCTTCTCCCAGGGAGCGTGTCTGGTCGCCGAGTTCTTGGTGGCACACCCTGTCCACTATGGGGGAGCCGGGATTCTCAGTGGTGGATTTCTTGGGACCAATCTTGACCGTGTTCCCCGCGACGCCGACCTCGATAGCACTCCGGTCTTCCTCGGCTGTAGCGACAACGACCCCTATATTCCACTTCGACGGGTCACCGAGACCAGCGAGATCCTTGAGGCGCTGGGAGCATCCGTTACGACGGAGATCTACGAGAATCGGCCGCACAGCGTCTACGCCGAGGAGCGCGAGCAGCTTGCCACGATGGTCGACAACCTCAGGTGAACGTCTGCTCGTGTGATCGACGGGTACCTAAGTCCCGGTCGTCAACGCGCGACACATGAGCGACCTCGATGTCACACCTGTCGACGAGATCGATTCCCTTGATGAGGTCGTCGAATCCGCGCCGACACTCCCGGCCGAGACCCCGGAGTACGTTCTCTACGGCGGGAAGGGCGGCGTCGGCAAGACCACCATGGCAGCGGCTACTGGGCTGTCCTCTGCCCGGGCGGGCACGAAGACGCTCGTGATCTCGACAGATCCCGCTCATTCCCTGTCAGATACCTTCCAGACGCCTATTGGCCCCGAACCCACCCGGATTGATGAGGAGTCACCGCTATGGGCGGTCGAGATCGATCCTGAACAGGCAATGGAGGAAGGCGCAACCGTCTTTGCCGGTGCTGAGGAGCCGCAACTCGAAGGCGACGCGATGGGCCTTGGCAGTAACCCGATGGAGGCCATGCTCGGCGGCGCGATGCCCGGGGCTGACGAGGCGGTTGCCATGCAAAAACTCATTGAGTTTCTCGATGACGACCGCTTCGACCGGGTGATTGTCGATACCGCCCCAACCGGCCACACTCTCCGACTGCTCAGGCTGCCGGAGTTCATGGATTCGATGGTCGGCCGCGTCCTCTCGATCCGCGAACAACTGTCCGGGATGCTTGATGGGCTCAAGGGCATGTTCGGTGGCGACACCCCGGATGAAGAAGCTGGGATGGCCGAGTTGCGGGAACTCCAGGACGGAATCGAACGACTCCGGGCCGTCCTACAAGATCCAACCCGGACGGAGTTCCGGATCGTGATGATCCCCGAGGAGATGAGTGTTCTTGAGTCCCGACGCCTTCGTGATCGCCTCCGGGAATTTTCGATTCCCGTCTCGATGATTGTCGTCAACAAGGTCATGGAGCCGCTGGCGTCTGTCGCGGACGAGGTTGACCCGGGAACTGTCCTCTCGCCGAATATCGAGGAGTGTGCCTTCTGTCGACAGCGCTGGCACGTCCAGCAGGGAGCGCTCCAAGACGCCCAGGACCTCTTTCGCGATCACGAGGTCCGACGGGTACCGCTCTTTGCCGAGGAGGTCCGTGGCGAGCGGATGCTTCGCGTCATTGCTACCTGCCTCCAGGCACCATAAGCGCTAATCCGTCCTGTACCGAACGCCTGGACATGGAACGGCTCCCCTTCGGAATCGCCCGGTTCGACAATATGATCGGCGGTGGGGCTCCGCTGGGTAGTAGTGTCCTGCTCGCTACTGACATCGGTGCTGGCGGCCGAGAGTTCGCCTACACCTGTGCGGTGATGAACGGGCTCGCTCGGACCGATCGATCGCGATTCGAGCGATACTACGGATCGCTCGCTGATCCGGCGCACCTACCCGCCGAGGTGCACTATCTGACCTTTACCGCTGCCGCGTCGGCCATCGAACGCGAGATGGCCTTTGCGATGATCGATACGATCGTTGATGCCGGAATCGAGGGGATCAGCTTCCGGGACCTCGCTCCGGAGTACTTCAGACGGAGCCAGGTTCCAACCGACTGGTATACCGAACACGCACAGGAACTCACCGCGCTGGGTGGCCAGCGCGTTACCCGCGATGTCTACGAGGCGATCGGGGACTACTTCGAGACAATCCCAGAGGGGAGTCTGATCGTGATTGATTCTGTCTCGGACCTGCTTGCCCTCACCGACGACGAGATGGACTGGCCCGGTGTCACACTCCTGATGAAGGGCCTTGACCGCGTGATGCATCGTCGCGGCGGCCTGTTGTTACTGTTGGCCAACCATGAGACCCTCAGCGAGTCTCAACTCGGGGGATTGATGGAGACTACCGATGGGACACTCGCCTTCGAGTGGGCGGCCGGGGGCACCGAGCGGGATCGCACCATGTTTGTCCGACAGTTTCGGGGCGTCCTCTCTCGACTTGAGGCCGAGGACATCATCCGCTTCGAGACCGAAATCACCGATACCGGCTTCGACATTAGTGACGTACGGAAGATCCGTTGAGCACGAACGGAGCCACCGCCTTCTTATAGCTCGCAGCCGTATTACCCGCAGATGTCGAGTCCCGATTCGGAGCAGCCACTGCCGCTCGCCGAGGAGGACCGACAGTGGCTTCTTGAGGAGGCTGACCGTCGGGACATCCCACCGGCCGAACTGCTTGCTTCAATCGTGGCCGCCCACCGTCTGGTGGCGTCGGTCGACGAGGATCAGCTTCCTTCGGAAGCGGCGGCCGATCTCGCGACCGAATCGGACCTCAAGGACCTCCAGGGAGAGTTCATGGACCTCATCGAGGACGTGCGCTCGCGGGTTATCCAAGTCAAACGCGAGACGGACGCGAAGGCGCCAACCGAGCACGATCATCCTGCCCTCGCTGAGCGTGTTGATGCGGCGGCCGCTGAAACCGACGAACTCAAATCACACCTCGATACCATTGAGGCCACCGTCAACGAGCTTGAAACGGATCTGTCGGCCGTCGAAACTGACCTCTCTGAGGGCTTCGATAACTACGAAACGATCCTCACGTATCTCCTTGATCGGACTGATACGCTCACCGACCGAGTCGATACCCTCGCTCGGGCGCTGCTTGCGACGCGCGAGCAACTCCGCGAAACAATCGGCCGGCGCAAGGAACAACAGGCCCTTGAGGAACTCAAACAGGAAGCTAACGAACAGGACGTTGCCGTTGCCGAGTGTGACGCCTGTGGCGGTCGAGTGCGGATCAGCCTCCTGACCTCCCCGGAGTGCCCGCACTGCTCGAGTACGTTCACCGGCGTCGAGGCGAGTAGCGGTCTCAGCGGTCTCGTCCGCTCCGATCGGCTCGTGGTCGGTGACCACCCGGCGTTGATGGGTCGTCAACGTCCCGAAATTGATGACGAAATCGAAGCGGATCTCGAAGCCGAGATCGATGACTCCCAGATCGATCGGAGTATCCTTGAGGACTCCGAGTCATGAGTGAAGATCCAGAGGACAAGGACGCGAACCCGTCCGCTCCATTCGAGGAACTTCGCGAAGAGATCGATGCCCGGATGTCGACCGACAATTCCGACACCCCAGCCGAGCCTGACGCCAACGACCGTCCCCCACTCGACGAACTCGCCGACTCGGTTGCGGCTCGCGACTCCCCTGAGGCAGCATACGACGACCTCTTCGAGGAGGCCGAAACGGCTGATATCGACGCAGAGACAGTCTGGAAACAACTCGAAGCGAACGAGCCGCTCGCCGACGCATCAGAGGTCGGTGGCGAGCAACGGATCGTCCCGAAGGCTGACTACTGTGACTCGTGTCCGTATCTCTCCGATCCTCCCGAGATGACCTGCACACACGAGGGAACAGAGATCCTTGAGCTGGTTGATCTAGATCGTGTTGCGGTTCAGAACTGCCCGATTGTCAAAGAAAACGAGGAGCTTGAGGAGATCTAACTGTGCGACTGATCGGCACGACCGTCCCCGGTCTTGAGGCGTTCGCAGCCGAGGAGGTCGAGGCCATTCTTGGGGTTGATGCGACCGTTGATCACCCGGGAGCGATCGGATTCGATGCTCACCCGGTTGCGGTACCGGTGCTCAATAACCAGTCGCGCTCGCTCCACCGCGTACTAGTGGTTCTCGCCGACGAGGTGGCCCCTGATCTCCAGGCCATCTACAACATTGCGCGGTCGACACCGATCGAACGGTACGTTGCCGCTGGTCAGTCCTTCGGCGTGCGGGCAACCCGCCACGGCGAACATTCGTTTGGCAGCCCCGACGTGGCCGACCGTGTCGGACAGGCTATTGTCGACCGCTCACGAGCGCACTTCGGCGAGCGTCTCCCGGTTGATCTCGACAATCCGGCGGTCATTGTTCGGGCCCACCTGCGTGAGGATCGGTTGCTCCTCTCGATCGATACAACCGGTGAGCGATCGCTTCATCGACGGTCCTGGCGGGTCTGCGAGCACGATGCCCCACTCCGGCCGACGCTCGCCCATGCCATGCTCCGGTTTGTCGGGTACCGCCCGGGGGACTCACTGCTTGATCCGATGTGTGGCGGCGGGACGATCCCAATCGAGGCAGCCCGGTGGGCCAAGACCTGCCTACCGAGTGGCCATCGAGCGGCCTTCGCGTACGATCGACTGGCCTTCCCGTTCCCCGAGGCCCCTCATCGCCCCCCGACCGCGCTGTCCGCACAGACGCGGATTCGCGGGTTTGATCACCGGGCGCGCTGGGTTGACTGTGCGACCGAAAATGCTACTGCGGCCGATGTGACTGAGTCCGTCACGTTCGCCCAGCGTGACGCCACCACGGCGACACTCGACGCGGACGTCATTGCCGTCGATCTACCCTTTGGGATCCGGACTGACGACAACGTACCGGCCCTGTATCGCGACTTCTCGGATGCCCTCACGGCCGGTGACTGGGATCGGTTCGTCGCGCTTACCACCCGCCCCGAACTGCTTGATGTGGCCGTCGACCGGCAGATTGACCTCCGGGTCGGACGGCTTGAAGCGACACTGTTGCGGGCGTGTCGATAATCAAGATCTCCGGCTGTTCGTCAGCACGTCAGCCCCCGGAAGGAGTGCCGCGATCCGACGCACGTGCCCGAGTCTGAAGAGCCCGGTCTGTGAGAGGATTCCGAGGACCACCAGCGCAAGAAAGGGCACTGTTGTCACATCGAACAACAGCGGCTCAAGGCTTGGCCCAGCGCTGGCTGCGGTGAGATCCGCGAGTGTAACTGATCGCGAAGCGAGTGCGGCACCGATCCCAGCTGTCGTGACGATGAGCGCCGTTCGGGTGAGCAACAAGGCAACAGTGCCGGTAGCAAACCCGAGACCAACGGCGGCCAGCCACTGGAGGTACCACGGACCGGTGACGAACAGCGGGGCGATCAGGACGCCGCCTAGATACGTTCCTGCGACGATGCTCACCACCCCCAGAGCAATCGGAAGAAGCCGGTAGGTGAGTAATACGCCGATGCTGGCCCCGATGAGAACAGCAAGGACGGTGCCGCCCATTGCCCCAATGCCCATCGCAGTACCGGCGGTCGACCCGAGGATGTATCCTCCCCCCGCTCCGAAAAGCGCCCCCAGCAGTCCAACGCTGTATACCGAGAGGGCAGCGCCCGCAAAGACAAGCACGAGACCCACAGTCACGAGTGCGATGGTTGACACAAGCCCCATAGCTGGTCGGTTCTCTCCGAGCGGGTAAAAACCGACTGGCCGTTCAGTCGTCTGCGGCCGCCGTACGCCCCCGCGGCCCGTCCAACTCGACATCCGGCAGGAGGTCCCGGAGATACGCACCAGTGTGTGATCCCTCGGTCCGAGCGACGGTTTCGGGCGTACCTGTCGCGACGATATCTCCGCCGTGTTCGCCGCCTTCTGGCCCCAGATCGATAATGTGGTCGGCGTTTTTCACCAGGTCCAGTTCGTGCTCGACGATGATCATCGTATTACCGCGGTCGGTCAGCCGGTGGAGCACATCGATGAGTTTCCGCTCGTCCTCGGGGTGCAGGCCGGTCGTCGGTTCATCAAGCAGGTACAGCGTATCCCCAGTATCGCGTTTGCCAAGTTCCTCGGCAAGTTTGATCCGCTGGGCCTCCCCGCCGGAGAGCGTCGTTGAAGGCTGTCCAAGCTTCATGTAGCCAAGTCCGACGTCCCGGAGCAGTCCGAGGCGCCGCTCGATGCGACTATCATGCTCGAAGAACTCGTAGGCCTCCTCAACGGTCATCTCAAGTACGTCCGCAATCGTCTTGCCCTTGTATTCGACATCGAGGGTCTCGGCGTTATACCGCTTCCCGTCACAAGCCTCACAGGGCACGTGCACATCCGAGAGGAAGTTCATATCGATCGTCACGGTTCCCTGGCCACCACACTCCTCACAGCGGCCGCCCTTGACATTAAACGAGAACCGCCCCTTGTCGTAACCTCGACGCTTGGCGAGATCGGTTTCGGCGAACAGTTCTCGGACGTAATCAAACACGCCGGTGTAGGTTGCGGGATTCGACCGCGGTGTCCGGCCGATTGGACTCTGGTCGATCAGCCGGACTGACTCGATCTGGTCGATCCCCTCAATCGCGTCGTGATCACCCGGATCAACGTCGGTGTTGTCGTTCATCTCGCGGGCGAGGTGTTTATAGAGGATCTCGTGCATCAGCGTTGATTTCCCTGACCCGGAGACGCCGGTAATCGCGGTGAAACACCCGACCGGGAACCGAACATCGAGGTCCCGGAGGTTGTGCTGTCGTGCTCCGCGGATGGTAAGCCATCCCTCCGGTTCTCGCCGGTGTTCGGGCACGTCAATCTCTCGGCGCCCAGCGAGGTAGTCACCCGTCACCGACGCCTCGGTCGCCGCGACGGTCTCGACATCGCCAGCGGCGACCACCTCGCCGCCGCGCTTGCCCGGCCCGGGCCCGAGGTCAACGATCTGATCGGCCCGACGCATCGTCTCGGTGTCGTGCTCGACGACGACCAGCGTGTTCCCCTGATCGCGGAGTTCCTCAAGCGTGTTCAGCAGCCGGTCGTTGTCGCGCTGGTGCAGCCCGATCGACGGCTCATCGAGGACATACAATACTCCGACAAGCCCGGAGCCGATCTGGGTGGCCAGCCGGATGCGCTGGCTCTCTCCGCCCGAGAGCGTCGACGCCTCGCGGTCTAGGGTGAGATACTCCAAGCCGACCTCAGCCATGAATCCGAGCCGAGCCCGGATCTCCTTGAGGATCTCTTCAGCGATGGTCTGCTCGCGCTTGTTGAGTGTCTCCTCGATTCCCTCGAAGTGCTCGAGCGCCTCGCCGATCGACATCCGGTTGACCTCCGTGATCGTCGTGCCGGCGACCCGAACCGCCCGCGAGGCCGGCTTGAGCCGTGTCCCGGCGCATTCGGGACACGTCGTTACCGACATGTACTCCTCGATGTGATCGCGCGTCCCGTCGCTGTCGGTCTCGACGTACCGACGTTCAAGATTCGGGATGACTCCCTCGAACGGCTGTTCCTTGTGGCGGGTTCCGTTGCGAGTTTCCCACTCAAAGACCACGTCCTCGGTCGTTCCATAGAGGAACGCCTCCTGGATCTCCTCGGGAATGTCCTCGAAGGGGATGTCCACACCGAGGTCGAAGTGCTCGGCGACGGCGTCGATCCGACGCTGGTAGTAGGTGCGGTTGTAACTCCAGGGTTCGAAGACGTGTTTGATCGGCTTCGAGTGATCCTCGATCACCAGCTCTTCGCTGACCTCCTTGGTTTCACCAATCCCCTCGCACTCCGGACAGGCGCCGTGTGGCGAATTAAACGAGAACGAGCGCGTCTCGATTTCCGGAAGATCGATCCCACACTCCGGACACGCGAGATGCTCAGAGAACTCGACAACTAAACGGTCGGTCGTTTCTGACTCGGCAAGGTCGCCGGTGGTCCGTGCGGTCGCCCCAAGCGAGTCGGCGGCCGTCTCCGGAGGATCCGGAAGCATCACCTTTAGCACGCCATCGGCCTCCGCAAGGGCAGTTTCAACAGAGTCAGCGATTCGCGGGCGGCTGTCCGGATCAAGTACGACCCGATCAACGATGACGTCGACCGTGTGGTCGTAGTTTTCGTCGAGCGTCGGTCGGTCACGCGTCAGATCGTACGGTTCACCGTCCACCTCGACCCGCGCGTATCCCTCAGCGACCAGTTCGTCAAAGCGGTCCTCGAAGGCCCCCTTTTGATCGCGGACGATTGGAGCGGCGATCTTCGCGCGGGTGCCTGCCGGAAGCTCTAGCAGTCGCGTGACGATTGTACTCGCGGACTGTTCGCCCACCTCGCGACCGCACTCCGGACAGTGCGGCGTTCCGACACGTGCATACAGCAACCGGAGATAGTCATGGAGTTCGGTGACTGTCCCGACAGTCGACCGTGGGTTGTTTGCGGCGTTTTTTTGGTCAATCGAGATGGCCGGGCTTAGCCCCTCGACCTTCTCGACTTGGGGCTTGTCCATCTGCCCAAGGAAGTTCCGGGCATACGCGGATAGCGATTCGATGTATCGCCGCTGACCCTCTGCGTAGATCGTCTCGAACGCCAGCGAGGACTTCCCGGACCCCGAGAGGCCCGTAACGACCGTCAGTGCTTCCCGAGGAATGTCGACGTCAAGATCGTCGAGATTGTTCTCTTCGGCGCCACGCACCTCAATGTAGTCCTTCATTGACCCCGCTTTAGTGTCCGCGACCCCGTGTACCCATCGGTCGCGGTATCGTCTAGAAACTGAGCTTCTCGCGGCTGATCTTGACGCCCGCTGGCGTGACGATTAATTGATCGTCACCCTTTTTGACGATGTCACCGCCGACCTCCTCGGCCACCCGCCGGAGCTCATCAACGATGTGGTCTGTGGTCGGTCCCTCAGTTCGTAACGTGGTGATGTCCGCAACAACGAGGTCACCGTCGTAAACGGCATCCTTGATGGCGATGGCGTCCTGTTTCTCGGAGATTTCGGCGATGCGGACGTTCATTGACGCCTCAGCATCGCTTGACTCTGGGACCGTCCCTTCGAGATCGGCGTAATCGTCCATCTCCCCGGAGCCCTGATCGCCAAGAATCTTGTTCATCAGGCCCATAGTCTATCGCTCTGTCGGCCGGCGTATAGGTCTTACGTCAGACACGCCGGCTCGGACCGCTGATCTCCCTATGGGGCAAATGTATACAGCTCATCACCAACGTGGTGGATCGAGTCGACGACCTTCCCGGAGTCGCCGACCATCTCCTCGCCGGCAACCCGGGCTCGACCGACCGCCAGCACCTTTCGATGGGTCTCTTCGGCGATCACCACGAGGTCACCAGCACTGATGGCATTGTCAGCCTCAACAATCCCCGGTCGCATTACATCGGCACCATCGCTGACGAACGAGACTGCCCCCGCATCGACGGTCACGACCCGTTGGGTTGGATCGGTCGCGTTCGCGCCACGGACCGTCAAAAACGGTTGGCGCTCCCCGTTGCTCTCGTAGTACATGGCTAGTGGCTCGTCATCAACCAACACCAAATCGAACGGCCCCGACTCCGTCTCGACGAGTTCGTAGGTATCGCCATCGAGGTCAACCCCGAGGCGCTCGTTAACGGCCGCTTCGAGCTCACGAACCTCGTCGCTTCGGAGATGATGCCGGGATTTGACCTGCATGTCCCTCGTTGACCGGGCGATGTGAATAAATTCCCCGTTTGCCCCGACGCCTACTGTCCGTCTGCGGGATACTGCGGCCGACTCGCGCTGTCAAGCGTCAATCCGACACCGAGGGCCTCGTCCGTCATACTCATGCTCTCCTCGCGATCGGCGAGTCCAAACATCGCCCGAAGCGCATCGATGTTCTCTGGGACGACATCCGATTCCTGGTGGATCCCTTGGAAACAGTACAGGTCGCTGTCCTCAACGGCAATTGACTCCTCCCAGACGCAGTTCTCCCAGAGATCGCCACGGGGCCGGCCGGCATCGTGTGCAAGCTCCTTGAGTGCCCCGGCGCCGTCGACGCCAACACCCTCGGGAATGAGAAACAGCCGGGATTCCTCGGCCAACCGCGACCGGACCGCCTCCGGCTCTGGGCTGCTTGCGAGCGTGACATTCACCGAGTGAAGATGCATGTGCGTCGCCGGGACCTTCGTCCCGAGGGTGTCGATGTCGATGTCCGGGAGAACCGTCTTGACATCGGGGCCGTGATGCGAAGGGATCGACACCGGGTCGGGCAGGATGTCGTCAATCGGGCCGCGTGAGGACTGTACCGGATCGCCGCCGCGTCGAATCAGCGTAACCCGTGCCTTCTCGACGCCGTAGGCCTCCTCCAGCGGAGTCAGGAGCCGACAGAGCCCGGTCGTGTTACACGAGACAACGCGGGTGTACTCCGCGTCGGCCGCCGCCTCGAAGTTCGAGCGGGCGTTGAAACTCGTATCAACGAGCTCGTCCTCCTCGGCCCCCTGAAATACCGCTGGCGTGTCGTGTTCGGCGTACAGCGGGTAGTTCTCCGCGCCGATACCACCCGGCGTCGCGTCAACGATCACGTCGCTCGTACGGACGAGGTCCTCGGTCGTCCCGGCGAGATTGATGCCTGCCGTGTCGAATCGATCGGCGCGCTCGGCTGGTGCGTACAGGTCATACTCGAGCGCCCGAGCGCGCTCGGCGACGTAATCAGGGGAGGTCTTCCCGACGCCGACGACTGTCATGTCGGGCTGTGCCCGTACGGCGTCTGCCACCCGCTTGCCGATCGTCCCATATCCGTTGATGCCGACCCGGAGCATGCCTGAGTGTCGCCACGGCGAGCGCATAATCCTTTTCTCTCACTATCGTTCGAACGAGAACGACCGATTGAAATCCCATCCCCTGTAGGCTTCGCGTATGTATACGATCGGGGAGGCCCCGCCGGGCCAGCAACTCCTCGTTCGCATCGACGTGAACGCTCCCGTCGAGGGCGGACGGGTCCAAGACCACCGTCGGTTCGCGCGCCATGCCAAAACGATCCAGCAACTGCTCGCCGCCGATCACGCGGTTGCGCTGTTGGCTCACCAGGGGCGCCCCGGTCGGGACACTTTCCTTCCGCTTGAGCAACACGCCGAGTTGCTCTCGGGCCACCTCGATCAACCTGTCGAGTACGTCGCAGGTGTGTACGATGAGACGGCCGTCGATGCACTCCGGCAACTCGACGGCGGTGAGGCGATCCTCCTTGAGAACGTCCGGTTTGCCGACGATGAACTCGCCGATCGGACGCCTGCCGAACACGCTGACTCCGAGTTTGTACAGACCCTGGCGGCCGAGTGTGACGCCTACGTCGACGACGGCTACTCGGTGGCCCACCGTCCGCACGCCTCGATTGTCGGCTTCCCCGAGGTCATGCCGGCCTACGCCGGACCAGTCATGGCTACCGAATACGAGTATAACACCAGCCTCCAGCGTCGGGACTTCGAGGGACAGGTCACGATGGTGCTCGGCGGCAAGAAGGCCGACGACGTGATCCGTGCCATGGAGCACCTCGAAGACCGCGTCGATCGCTTTCTTCTGGGTGGTGTCGTCGGCGAGTTGTTCCTGCGGGTCGCCGGCCATCCCGTGGGATACGATGTCGGCACCGACATCTATGACCGGTATTACGAGGCCGACGCCGCGCTCATTGCGGACGCGCTTGAGCGGTTCGGT
Organism: Salinarchaeum sp.; assembly: GCA_046540195.1. Taxonomy (GTDB): domain Archaea; phylum Halobacteriota; class Halobacteria; order Halobacteriales; family Salinarchaeaceae; genus CAZFMU01. The sequence continues at coordinate 3,681 of JBKHFN010000004.1, read as the reverse complement.
GACCGCATCACGCTTCCCACCGATCTCGCTTACGAGGCCGACGGCAAGCGGGCCGAACACCGCATTGCGGATATCGACGAGAAGACCGTCGATTATCTAGATATCGGTCAGGAGACCATCCTCGAGTACGCTGCCGTCATTGAGGAGTCAGATGCTGTCTTGGTCAAAGGGGCACTCGGCGTCTTCGAGGACGAGCGCTTTAGCGATGGGACGGTCAGCGTGCTTGAGGCGATTGCCGGGACCGACTGCTTCTCGGTTGTTGGCGGTGGCGACACCTCCCGTGCCGTCCGGATGTATGCGCTTGATCCGAACGCCTTCGATCACCTCTCGATTGCCGGTGGCGCGTACCTCCGTGCGCTGACCGGCGAGGAACTTCCTGGGATTGACGCCCTTGAGGCCGCCCAAGAGCGGATGTGCCCCGAGGGGAACGCCTAACCGCGTGGATGGCCGACATTGCGCATGGGTCTCGATAGCGCCGCCGAAACGGCGATCCACCAGTGTCTCAACCTTGATGCGACGGAGTCGATTGCGATCGTGACCGATGACGAACGGGTCGAGATCGGCGATGCCCTCTACCGGGCAGCGGCCGCCGTCACCGACGAGGCGGTCCTGCTACAGTACCCTCCCGGTGAGCAACATGGCGCTGAACCGCCGGCCCCGATCGGCGCGGCCATGGCCGACAGCGACGCATTTCTTGCGCCGACCACAAAGAGCCTCTCGCACACCCGCGCCCGCGAGACCGCCTGCGAGCGGGGCGCCCGCGGGGCGACCCTTCCGGGGATCACCGCCTCGGTCTTCGAGACGGGACTTGACGCCGACTACGCGGCGATTGCGGAGGCCTGCGCCCGTGTCTACAAGCAGGTGCGCGACGCCGACACGGTCCGCGTCACGGCCCCCAGTGGCACGGACATTACCTTCGACGTTGATGGGCGAACCTGGCGTGAGGATACCGGACTCGTGCACGAGCCCGGCGATTTCTCGAATCTCCCGGCAGGCGAGGTGTTTGTCAGCCCGGTGAGTGCCGATGGAACGGTCGTTGTCGATGGAACGATGATGCCCCACGGCCGACTTGACGATCGCGTCGTGACAATTGAGGTGGCCGATGGATACGCGACTCATATTTCCGATCCGGCTGTTCGCGAGGAGGTTGAGGCAGCGGCCGATACCGTCGGTGACGCCGCGTTTAATATCGCTGAACTCGGGATCGGGACGAACACCGCCGTTGAAGCGCTCGTCGGGTCGGTCCTCCTTGATGAGAAGGCCGCCGGAACGATCCACGTTGCCATCGGAGACGATGCCGCAATCGGTGGCGATACCGAGGCGCCGATCCACCTCGATGGAATCGTGACCAACCCGACCGTCTCTGTCGACGGCGATAGCCTGTCGCTTCCGGTTGGCGCCCTCGCCTGAACGTCGGACACCATCCCTATACGTCTCCCCTGTGTATCTTCAGGCAATGAGCGAACGCGAGTCCGTCGAACACGTTGGCGTCCCCTGTCCGGCGTGTTCGCCTGATACTGATACGGTCCACGAGGTGCTCAAGCCCGGTGGCCAGGCGACCGTCAGGTGCACCGAGTGTGGCCACGTCCACCAGACACGACTTGAGTCCGAATCGACAGTTCCTCTCGATGTGGTCGTCTCACAGGAAGGCGAGTCACTGTCGTCGACCATCGAGCGCCCAGCCGATACGGCGTTCAGCGTCGATGAGGAGTTCATCCTTGAGACCGATTCGGGGGTCTTCACTGCCCGCATCACGAGCCTTGAAACAACCAACGGTGGCCGCGTTGATACCGCCGATGCCCCGGATATCCGCACGATCTGGACGCGCGCGGTCGGGAACGTGGCCGTTCCGGTGACGGTCCACCCCAAGGCCGGAACCGGCGACCGACAGGACACATACAGCACGAAACTGCACCTCCCGGGAGATCACACCTTTGTCGTCGGCGAGACCGAGACGGTCGGTGATACCACGATCACCATCGAGGGCATCCACCTGCGCTCGCCGCAGGGCCCCGAGGACCGGACCACCCTTGATCACGACGGTGACCAGGCCCTCGCAAAGGACATCAAGCGGGTGTACGCTCGCGACGAATCGCTTGACCCCTGGTCGCCGTGGTGAGGGCCCTCGATGAAGGACGCGGATGCCGACACAGCGCGCGAGCGAATGGTCTCCGACCTCGTTGATCGGACCAACATCGCCGATACCGCCGTCATCGACGCGCTTCTCGCTGTCCCGCGACACGCGTTTGTTCCCGAGGCCCAGCAGTCGGCCGCGTATGCCGACCGCCCCCTTCCGATCGGCAAACACCAGATCATCAGCGCGCCACACATGGTCGCGCGGATGACCGCGCTACTTGATGTTGCTGCTGGCGACCGCGTTCTTGAGATCGGTACTGGTAGCGGCTACCATGCCGCCGTCCTTGCCGAAATTGTTGGTGACGGCAATGTCTATTCGATTGAGCGCTGAGCGTCGCTCACTGATGCCGTCCGCGCCCGACTCACCCGTCTCGGCTATGATGTTCTCGTCCGCACCGACGACGGTCGCAACGGTTGGCCGGACGCGGCGCCGTTTGATGCTGCTGTTCTTACCTGTGCGCCTCCGACGCTGCCGTCGGCCATCCCCGCACAGCTTGATGTTGGTGGTATCATTGTCGCCCCTGTCGGACAAGCCGACCAAACACTCATCCGGGCGGTAGTGCGTTCGGATGGGACCCTTGAACGCGAGTCTCACGGCGCGGTCCAGTTTGTTCCACTCCGGTAATCACGGTCCGCAGCGGGATATTCAAGAGACTCCGCTCCCGAATCCACGTGTGGAGCGACGCGCCCTCCGCGAGGACATGGTTGATAGCCTTGAACACGCCTCCAAGCGGGCGGTCACCGACGAGACCGTCGGCCTGGCCATGCGCGAGGTCCCCCGTCACGAGTTCGTTCCTGACGATGCCCGCGCGTATGCCGATGTGAGTCACGAGCATCTCGGGACCCGTGTTTTGGCCCCCAGCACAGTAGCCCGGCTGTTTGAAGCGCTTGACGTATGTCCCGACGATGAGGTGCTTATTGTCGGCGCCGGCGTCGGCTATACGGCCGCGATCGGTGCCGAACTGACGGCGGCGGCACGCGTCCACGCGATCGATATCGCGCGTCGACTCGTCATTGAGGCCAGGGGCAACCTCGCCGCTGCCGGCTACCCAGAGGTGCTCGTTGACCGTCGCGACGGCGCCCGTGGGCTCCCGGAGTACGCTCCATACGATCGGATTCTGCTTGAAGCGGCGGCGGTTGATCCCCCTCGGGCACTGCTTGACCAACTGAGTACTGATGGACACCTTGTGATGCCACTCGGCACGGCTCCGCAGACACTGACGTGTATCGATTCCGATGGCACACAGACCGCATCGGGGACGGTCTCCTTCGCGCCGCTCCTCGTCGATGGTGAACAGCCGGGAACGGTCGAGCGCAACCGAACGGTCCGCGAGGATCGCGAGCGGTCGCGTCGGGCCCGTGAACGTCGCCGTGGGTGGGAGCAGGACTGGATCGACTGGGACGACTTTGAGCGCCGGTAGATCACTTGCGCAACACGAGCACCTCGGTGTTACTCCGCTTGTCGACATACTCAGCGCCGGCTGGTGGTTTGATGTCGATCGCGATCGTTCCCTGGCGTTGATTCGCGCTTAAGTCTGGGTCGAC
>JBKHFN010000003.1:0-19198 GCA_046540195.1 Salinarchaeum sp. | reverse complement strand
CTGTCGAGGATCCGTCGGCCGTCAGCGGCGCGACATCCGCGCTTCCCTCCTCCTCCTCGGACTCGCTATCGCTGCCGTCACTGCCGTTCCCGCCGTCACTGGGGTCCCCGTCATTGCCTGTGCAGCCAGCAATTCCCGCGGCACCGATTGCACCGGAGGCGAGGATGAACTTGCGTCGCGATGCGACATCAGATAGCTGATCCGGATTTTGGGACATCAAGACGAAAATGCCCAGGAGCTTATAAGACTCTTAATATGATCAGTAAAGGGGAGTATATTCGGACACGTATTGATACATAAGTATATATAGACTACGAGGGGAAGATACATCCAGCTGACGGAAAGCACATGACGTGTCAGCCAACTCGTATACAGCGCGCTATTGTTAGCACTATATTGCTCTGGAGCCCTATTAGCAATTAACAAGGGGTTGACATCCATGACAGGGCGTGTGCCTAGTACCGAGCTGACACAGGTTGCGGAGCTCTTTATAGACGCCAGACAAGCGCTTAAAATGGAGCGGCAGCGGGTCAACGACGAGATCCGGGCGTTTAAACAGTTCATCGAGCGCGTCGAGGCGATCCGGCCACACTCAGTATCCAATGAGCAACGCCCGCCATTACGGACCCGGACGATGACCCCCCCGGACAGCACCGCTCGGGTACAGGCTGCCTACGAGGATACCGTGATGGCCGTCTCACATTACGAACAGGAGTACGGCGAGACGTATGCGGAAAGTCTCCGGGAGGAGCTCACACCGGAGGTTGCGACCGTCTTAACCCAGCAGTCGGTGTTCGACCGGGCATGCAAACAGGCAACGGTGACGGCCGCCCGTGAGGCCACACACAAACGACAGCTCCTACGCGAGAGCCTTAAGACAGAACGCGAGGCGATCGAGACCGGCAAGAACGCTCTCGTGCCGATCGCCGACCAGCTGGTGGAGTATCGGACGGTAACGCCAACAGGCGTTGCTGACGCGACACTCGACGGCTATCTTCGCCGACTCGACGTACTCGAAGAGCGCTGTCAGGAACTCATCGATCAGCGACAGGACATCCGGGTCGCCCAGCGCAACCGACTGCGGTTGTCGAGTCCGTGTACGGACATCGCGTAGTGTACCGGGAGTTGGATGTCGATTATCCGCTGATGGCCGCAACGGCAACGCTCATCGACGAGATTCAGCGGCTACAAGGCCGGTTCAGACGGGCTCGGGCTTAGAAGGGGCCATCGCCGCCGCCGAGATTACCCATGTCGCCCATGCCGCCTTGGCCCTCCATCTGTTTCATCATCCGCTGCATATCGGCGTCACCCCTTCCCTGGAACTGACCGAGCATTCGGTCCATCATGTTGTACTGCTCAAGGAGTTCGCGAACACGATCCTCGGAGGTGCCGCTGCCGTGGGCGATCCGGCGGATTCGGCTCTGGCCGATGCGGTCGGGGTCGGCGAGTTCACCCTTGGTCATTGAGTCCATGATCACCTCGAAATCCCGGAGGCGCTCCTCGGTGACGTCCATGGCATCCTCCGGAAGTTCGTCCATGAGACCGCCCCCGCCAAATCCAGGGACCATATCAAGAACCTGGTCAAGCGGCCCCATACTACTCATTGCCTCCATCTGCTTGCGCATGTCATAGAGGGTAAACTCCCCCTCAAGCATGTTCTCGGGGTCCCAGTCCTCTTCGTCCTGCCCGGTCTCTTCCATGGCCCGCTCGACGCGCTCGGCCAGCTGCTTGAGGTCCCCCATCCCCAGCAGCCGGGAGATAAAGCCATTGGGCTCGAACCGTTCGATGTCTTTGACATCCTCACCGGTCCCGAGGAAGGCGATCGATGAGCCGGTCTCCTGGACGGCCGTCAGCGCGCCACCACCCTTGGCGGTCCCGTCGAGCTTGGTGATGACCACGCCGTCGATGCCGATTGCCGACTCAAAGCGGTCGGCCTGATCGCGGGCGCCCTGGCCGATGCCGGCGTCAAGCACCAGTAGCGATCGGTCGGGCTCAACCACCGCCTCGATGGCCTCAATCTCGTCGATCAGATCCTCTTCAAGGGCGTGTCGGCCCGCAGTGTCGACGATCTGAACGTCGGCGTCGGCGGTCGCCTCAAGCCCGGACTCGGCGATGGCAACCGGATCGTCGCTGTCAGGGTCACCGTAGAAATCGACCTCGGCGCGGCCTGCCATCTCCTCGGCCTGCTCGTAGGCCCCCGGCCGGAACGTATCGGTTTGGATGACGGCCGTCCGAAGGCCCTTCTTCGAGAACCACCACGCCATCTTGGCGGCGGAGGTTGTCTTTCCTGATCCTTGGAGCCCCGCCAGGAGGATGGTCTGTTCCTCAAGCGGGAGGTCAGTGGATTCGCCGACCAGTTCGACGAGCTCCTCGTAAACGATCCGGAGGACGTGCTCGCGGACGGTTGTCCCCGCCGGCGGGTCCTCCTCCATGGCCCGCTGTTTGATGTCTTCCGAGAGATCCTGGACGAGCGACAACTCGACGTCGCCCTGGAGAAGCGACCGCTGGATCTCCCGGACGATCTCGTCGATATCGGATTCCTCGATGCGGGACTTCCCGCGGAGATCATCAAGGGTCCCCCGGAGTGAACTCCCCAGATTGTCGAGTACCATTTGTTTATAGTAGGAGATAGAGCCGTTAAAGCCTTTATTAGACTACGACTCGGCCTCGGCCGGCTGATCGAGATCAGGCTCGGCGAGCAGTTGATCGACAAGCCACTCAGGATCGAATACCTCGAGATCCTCATAGCCCTGACCGGTGCCGAGGAAGAAAATCGGTTTACCCGTGGCGTGCGAGATCGAGATAGCTGCCCCGCCCTGGGCGTCGGCGTCGGCCTTCGTGAGGATTGCACCGTCGATCGCCGCCGCGTCGTTGAACTCGCGCGCCCGACGAACCGCGTCCTGACCGGCAACAGCCTCATCGACGAAGATCGTCAGGTTAGGGTCGACCACTCGATCAATCTTCGCGAGTTGGTCCATCAGGTCGTCACTGGTGTGTAGGCGGCCGGCGGTGTCACCGAGGACGACATCGATATCGTTGGCCTCGGCGTACTCAACGGCATCGTAGATCACTGCAGCGGGGTCGCCACCCTGTTCGTGCGCGATGACCTTCTTGTCGAGTCGCTCGGCGTGTTCACCGATCTGCTCGGCCGCACCGGCCCGGAAGGTGTCACCGTTTGCGAGCACCGAGGAGTAGCCGTGGTGTTCGAGATACCGAGCGACTTTCGCGATTGAGGTCGTCTTGCCGACGCCGTTAACGCCGGTGAAGACGATCATGACCGGGCGATCGGCCGCCGAAAGTCGGGTCGCGAAGTCACCGCCCTCGACAGAGGTGACCTCGATCAACGCGTCCCGGAGGGCGTCTTCGACGATGTCACCGATTGAGGTGGTAATGCGGTGGCTCTCACCGATGAGGTCATCACGGATGTGCTCAAGGATCTCCTCGGCAACGTCCATCTGGACATCGGACTCCAGAAGGGCGGTCTCGAGGGTCCACAGCGGGTCATCGAGGTCTTCCTCACGGATAATGACTTGGCCAGTGGCGAGGCTCTTGGCCTTCTTCGCAATACCGACATCGGCCTCCGAGTCGGGGGTTGCGTCCGCCGTGGCGTCGGTCGCCGGCTCCGGCGGCGTCGTTGCGGACTCGGGTGTCGTCTCCTCGGCCGGGCCGGACTCGGCAGTATCTGTTGCTAACTCCGCGTCGGACTGCTCTTCGGCCGCCTCCTCGGCGGCTTCTTCGGCGTCCTCGCGAAAGCGCTTGAGTTTGTCATTGAGTCCGTCAAACATAGCCTACTCGTCCGATTCAGGGGTGCGGCCCTGCATCTGTTGTTGGACGAGCTGTTGTTGAAGCTGCTGGGCCTGCTGTTCGAGTCGGTCGGACTCCTCTTCGAGCTCGGCGATGTCGTCGTGCAGATCGTCGATGCGGTCATCAAGGGTGTCCTTCTTGTGTTCGAGGGTCTCGACGGCACCGTCGCGGTCGCGTTCGGCGACGTAGTCGCCGCCGATTTCGACGAGAATCTCCTCGATATCCTGAACCTGGGCGCGGACGTGGGCGCCGCCGCCGAGCGGCACCTGGACGGTCGCGTCGGTCTCAAGTCGGTTGATCGCCGCGATTGCGTCGTCGATATCGCTTTGCTCGGCGCGGAGCGTCTCGACCTCGGCCTCAAGCGCCTCAATCTGCTGGGAAACCTGCTGGATTTCCTCTGAGAGCTGCTGGAGCTCCTGTTGACCGGGAGCGGCACTCATCGTTGATCACCCACTGTCGATACCGTGCTGGTGTGGCGGACAAGCAGTCGCATACCAGCATTTCGGGACGCACGCCGGAAGAAACTTCCCATGCGTCGAGAGCGTAGTCAGTCGTCAGCCTCGACAGGACCGATCTCAAGGCGGTCGCGGAGGTTCTCAAGCGTCGTCTGGAGTTCGCGCTGGTTGTATCGCCGGACGAACGGCTCGGCGACACGCGAGAGAACACGCCCAGGCAGTTCGTAGGTCGCCGCATACGAGACGCGGCTCCCATCCCGTTCGGGATCGATCCGAATGTCGATCTCCCCTTCGAGTCCTCCCCGGAGTTCGAAGTTGAGGCGCTCGGGAGGTTCGTGAATCATCTCGACAAGTTCACCGTCAACGGACACGCCCGCCATGCGGTAGGTGTGATCGGCCCGCTTACCACCATTGTCGAGCGCGCGGACGTTCCGGACCTCGACCAGACTGGGCGTCACCTCGACGTGGTGGTATGGATCGTCAAGGTACGTGAAGACATCCTCGGGCGCGCTATGGACGTACACCGATTCACTCACAGTGACCATACGATACCCTACGCGAACGCTAATAAGAAGCCGTCGGAGACGGCCGCCGGCTCACTCAATGTACCCGAGTGCGTCCTCAATACGGCCGAGTTCGGGGCCGGTCGTCGCGTCGCCGGCGACGTACCCGGCCGTGTTGGCGATCAGTCCCGACCCGACCAGCGGGCCACCGTAGTTGATCGTCCCGATGTCGGCGTTGACCACAAGATGGTCCGCCAGCCGGTCGAGTTCAGCATCGGTCGTCTTGGGATGACAGAGAACCCCACGATCATTGGCGACCGCGGCCGTGCCGACGGTCCGTACGTCCGCGAGCATCCCCTGCTCAACCGGAACCGCAAGGGTTGTCTCGATCGTCTCAACCGCCGCTGCAGAGAGCTCTGGATGGACGTACGCCCCGGCGTCGTTCGCGAGAACCACGTTTCCGGCGGCATTAATCGGTCCGGGGAGTTCAGCAACGGTGCCGTCAATTGCTTCCGCGAGGGTGTCACGCTCGGACGTGGTGACACGGCTACTGACGACGAGCCCGTTCTCGTTGCCAGCGACGAGCGCGCCGACGGTCCAGGAGCCACCAACGGTCGTCTGGATGGGCGTCACATCAAGCTCATTCGCGATCGCGTCGACCTGTTCCGGTTCGAGATCCGGCCGGAGGACCACACACTCGTCGGTCGCCATCGCGAACACACCGACGTGGGGTGACCCCGAGAACGACGCCTGAAGCAAGTCTTACTCCGCGTGTTCGGCCTCAACGATGCCACGTCCATCTTCAAGGAACCGGGCGGCACGGACGCGAAGCGAACTCGGCGGGTTCGAGCGGCCGTTGGCCCAGATGGCCTCGTTGATTGAGGGGTCGAGACGGACATCGTCTTCGGCGACCGAGAAGTGTTTCGCGAGGTGTTCGCGGACGATCGTCATGGCCTTGTCTGCGCGTTCGCTCTTCGGAGCGGCACCCGCATCGCGGAGCGGAACGGTCATGACCCGCTCCTCGAACTCGTTACTGCTCATTCGTCGGTATCGCTACGCCGCCACGAGCGCCGTTTGGGGTTGCGCATGACATCCCGGTCGGTCTTGAGGATGACCCACGCCGGGATCCGGCTGTTCTGCTTGTCAAGTTTCGCGAGCCGCTTCTTTTTCGCTCGCGACTTATTGCTCATAGTAGTCCGATGTTTCCAGTGGGATCGTATAGGTTTGTCCATTCACCGACCGCAGGAGAGGGCGACGCTCTCAGGTCTCAAGCTGATCGACGAGGGCGTGTAACGAGCGGACCTCGTATTCGGGGGTGTGTGGCAGCTCGGTGTCCACACGGTGATCACGGCGAATGAAGGCTCCATCGGCACCGGCCCGCCGGGCCGCGACAAGATCCGAGGGGCTATCGCCGACATAGAGGGTCCGGTCGGCCCCCAGATCGTCGATGGCCTGCTCAAGATAGTACGGCTCGGGCTTCTTGCGTCGCACGTCCTCAAGTGTCGGCTGTCGGCCGTATACGGTGTGAAACTGCTCGTCGACACCGTAGTGGCGCAGGATGTACTCAACCGTCTCGTGTTGATTGTTGCTGACAACCCCCATTGGCGATTCAAGTCGATCAAGCGCGGCAACATCGTCATAGAGATCCTTCCTGCCGGCGCGGATCAGTTCGATCTGGGCGTCGGCGACGTTGCGGTCGCGGCGCTCCCAGAAGGCTGCCGGATCGATGTCGTACTCCGAGCACACAGACATGACGTCCTCGATAGTGACACCGAACAGTCGCTCGATATGCTCTTGGGGCGGATTCTCGACCCCAAACTCGGCGAGCGTGTCGGCAATGGCCTCGCGGACGGCCTCGCGTTCGGTGATCCGGGCGAGGACCCCGTCGTTGTCGAAGACAATCGCGTCGTAGTCCACGGATGAACTACGGGCGGCGGTGGCTTGGTTTTGACGCTGTCCGAACAGTGCGTATCACATGAAATCAGCAATCCCACTCTGTCGACTCGTGTCGTCCTCGAAGATGCGTTCGATGGAACGTTCGAGGACCTCAAGGCGCTGTTTGGTGTAATCACGAGCGCCATACTCTTCAGCGATCCGAATCGCCGTGTCGAGGTACTTCGAGACTGACCCCTCGTGGACGGTCAGCGTGACATCGCCGCCACAGTTGCGACACTGGCCGGTCAGGGGCATCCGACGGTACTTCGTGCCACAGTCCAGACACCGGACCTCCTGACGCGAGAAGGCCCGGAGGTTGCCGATCAGATCGGGCAGGAAGTGGTACTCGATAATCCGCTCGGCGACATCCGTCTCATCGACCGCGCGGAGTCGACGGGCCAACTCCAGTTGTGCGTCCATCTTTTCCGTCATGCTTTCGAGGGTCTTGTACGCCGAGAGATCCGGACCGGCTGCGATGTCGGTCGTCGAGTGGGTATGGGCAAATCCGTGATACTCGTCGTCGGTGCCGACCCGCTCCTCGGCGATTGTCATCGCCTCAACCTCCTCCGGGTGGGCAAGTTCGCGGGTGGCCTCGTAGAATTCCCGGGGATAGGCGTCCATAATGTCGATGTTGTGCGCCTCGTCATCGATTTCGGCGGGATCGATCCGTGAGGACATCACCAACGGAGCGTCCATCGAGTTGTGAGCGTACAGCCAGTCGGCGGTAAAGATGGGCTCTCCCCCCACCTGCAGATCGTACAGATACCCGTCGTAGCCGACGCGGTTGATGTCCTCGACACGCAGGTACGCAAGGTCGCCCGCAACGAGTGGTTCAAGCGCCGCGATATGCCGTTCGGCCGATGCAGGAAGCGATCGGTCGGCAAGCGCGTCAACGATCGCACGCAACTCCGCGAGCGTGATATCGTCGGCAGGGTCAAGGGTCGCCGGGAGCGCCGCCTCAATCGCCGGGTGGTCGATCGCCTGGAGCTCGATTAGCGCCTGTGGCACCGACACCGCGAGGGTCCTGTCGATTGGATCGCCGTCAGTCAGATCGTCGGTGTCCATCCCCGATGGCAGCAAAACAGTATACCGGGAGGCTCCTGGAGCTGTCTCGTCGCAATCGATCGTCCCGACCACACCGAGACGGTGGAGAAGAAAGACAACGCCGTCTTTGAGGGACTCGCTGGTTGTCCGAACGAGAGGCCGGCCCGCAGACACACGCTCAAGTCCCTTGAGGAATGCAACCGCGACATCGCGGGGGGCACGGCGGATACACTGCGGAATCGACTGAGGCTGTGCAAGATCAAGATCAGCAAGTACCGCGGCGAAGGTCGGCGGCAATGACACCGCGTGTCCGTCGTCGGTCAAGCGGATCGTTGGATCACACGCGAGCGCCGAATGAGCCGCCTCCGCGATACGGTCGGCGACGGAACGATCGGGAGTCCGGATCGTCGGATGATGATCAATCACCTCGCCAGCGGCGACGAAGGCACCAAGCACCCACGCAAGTGAGGTATCGACCTCAAGGTAACGGCGAATCCCGGAGTCGTCTATCCCCCCACAGATCCTGAGATCCGACGGCAGATCACGATCTGCGTCAGCCAGTTGTGATTCAATGCGGGCAAGCGGGACGCGGTCCATCGTGTCGGGGCTCTCTATCGCCGAGCCGCCGTCAGGACGAGCACCGATTGGGAGGGGTTCCTTGACGACACCGTCGTCAACGCAGACCCGTGGCGTCTCAACACACGCGGCGACATCGATGGTCGTCTCGACCGGCTCAACCGCGAACGACTGCGGAGCAACGACCAGATCATCCGCAGCGAGTTCGGCGCCGGCAATCTCCTCAATCCCGTCATCGTACCGGAAGAGGCTGTGGTGTTCGGTGATCGTGATCGAGCGGCCACGCTGGGTCTTGACCTCAAGCAGGGTCGCCTCGGGAGCTGCCCGGTACCGGATGGCCTTCTCGATCGGCTGGGGAGTGACCTGGTGGTTATCGTCAAAGGCATAGGTCTGCCACCCCTCGGCCACGCAGGGCTTCTTCCGGAACTTGCCGTCGCGCTTGGCAGGCGTCTCAAGCGCGTCCCAGAACTCCTCGATTGATAGCACACGCACGGCACCCTCTGGATCGACAACAAGAAGCCGTGAGTCGGCGGTGACACTCCCACCACGCTTGTCTGGCAGGTAGGCCTTGCTGAAGTTGAGCAGTCCATCCATCAACAACATCACACAGTCCTCGTCGCCGTCACACTGACCGACATAGGTGTCATTGGCGACCAGGGTATGCGTATCAGCGACCGTCAGCGAGTAGGTATGATCAATGGAACTCGGCTGGATGTCGACGGCGGCCACCGTATCCAGGGCGACGCCCCCACCATCGTATGCCGGTTGTGGGTCTCCGACGTCAACGCCGGCTTTCGACGAGGCGTCGCTGTCGAGCGTGGGAACCGGGAGTTGGTCGCCTTCGGCGAGTGAACGGACCGAAACCGCCTCAACGCCCGTGGAGGTCCAGCGTCGCATCGTGTGATCGGGCGTGATCGTCAGTTGGCGCCCGCCGTGGGTCCGGATTCGAACGAGATGATCCTGTGCAGGGTGTTTCGAGACGGCCTCAACGGGCTTGGTCGTCGGCTGGCCGGTCGCGTCAAGCGACGGAACGGTGACTGTGCCATTGAGTTCCTGTATGAGGGTGCCAAAGTCGTCTTCACGGGGATCCTCAAGACGGCGTTCGACGAATGTCTCGATTGAGGTGCGATGCCAGCCGTCCGCGTCGGTATAGCGGATGGTTGTCGCAGGATGAAAGCAGTTCCGGCGCTTGGCCGCGTGGAAATACGGGTGGGCGTAGCCACCAGCGACGTTAGTGAATCCAAGCACGCGCCCAACGACGGCCGCAGAGGTGTGTGGTGCCATCCCAAAGACCAGCTCACCAACGAGATCATCGGTCTCCGCAATGTCGTAGTAGGGCTCAAGCCCATAATAGGATTCGAGCAGATCATCAACGAAGTTGGCGGTCTTGAGCATGTGCTCAGCCGCTCCCTCCGAGAGGATCACGTCCTGGACCTTGAGCTCAACCAGCTGGTCTTCGTGGCGCAACGGATCACCGTGGATATCCTCATCGTATCCAAGCTGGCGGAATCGGTCAACGGAGACGCCCAGTTCCGCGGGTTTGACGGACGTTACCGGCAGATCAGTCATGTCATAGCGGACGGTCCCGTCCTTGAACGCTGAGACGTCGTGTTTGGCCCGGAGGACGCCTTTTTCAAGTGGTTCTGGGGTTTTGAGTGCCGAGGTCAGGCCCTTGACTCCTTTGAGAATCTCGAAGGCATTGTCGCGTTCGCCGACCGTGTCAAGCGCTTCGCGGTATGCCGCTCTGACATCGATCGGCCGGGACTCGACCGCGCTGCCCTCAACTTCACAGCGCTCACAGTAGACTCGCCCGGACTCGTCGGGCTGGAGTTCCTGGCCACACTCTGGACAGGTATATCGAGGATCGATGTGTGAGCCACACTCCGGACAGCGCGGCCAGAACGTCTCAACATCACAGTCCGGACAGGTCCGGATACCGACCTCAGCCTCGACCTCGCCGGGAGTGTCCGAGAGTGAGTCAGTATGGCTGGCGGCGGCCCCGACATCGCGCTGATCGCCGCCGGCCTCGCCAATGGGAAATAGCGTGTGAACCGCCGGCGAGAGCTCGCGGTCCTCCGATTTTTCCGGACGGCCCATCCGACTGCCGACCCGGGTCGGAGCCCGCTCGCGGACCGCGAAGGGAGCGACCGCTTCGACCGCCCGCATGGCGTTCGGCCACTCGCGGACCTCGGTCGACAGATCATCAAGGGTCCACGTCCGCTCAAGTTCCTCAGTCACGCCGAGCGACGCCACCAGCGGTCGCCAATCAGAGACGGTGATGTGGTCGTCACCCTGGTGGTGCTCAACAAGGAGGGCTTCAAGCGTCACCGCGACATCAGAGCGGATCTGAAGGGTGTCCTCAACGACCTTGCCGTCGGCAACGGCCGCCGCAAGCGCATCAAACTGATCGACATCGATGTCGTGCCAGAGATAGGTGTACGTCGGGTGTAAGGGGGCATCGTAGGTCTGCGCCCACTCGATGGCGGTCGTTGGCGCCGGGGTCTCAAGATCAACCGACGCATCGTCCCGCATGGCCTGAATGTCGGCACCGGCGGCCTGCATATCGGCCGTCCACCATTCAAAGACATACGAGGCGGGGGCCAGCTCGTGGTTGTTCTCGACGAACTCGCCGTAGTTGACGAGGTACTCGCCGAGATCGATAATCCGGTCGATGCCGTTCCGAAGCGCCTTTGCTTCCTCCGCATCGTCGATTCGGCGGACATCGCCGTTGGCGAGCCGCACGGTCGGCCCTTCGATGGAGTCAACGGGAACGACTCCGGCCGCCTTGCCGGGCAGTTCCGTCTTGATCTGGGTGCCCGGCGCCAGGAAGTCCTCGGTGATCCGCATCGTCGCGGGATGGATTCCAGCGGTTGCGTCGCCGAGGTTACGGGTGCGGCCGTACCGAAGCCGGAACCCGCCAGGCTCGCTTGGGTGTCCGAAGACCGGGCGTCCGGCGATCAGGTCGCGGAGATACTTGTCGCTCGCATCGGCACGGGGAGGTCCGGCCGTCGTCGCAGCCGTCTCGTCCTCGTCGGCGTCAGTCGTTGATTCCTCCTTGGTATCGTCATTCTGACCGCCGATAGTACCATCAATGAGATCCTGAAGCCACGGCCAGGCCAGGTCCTCAAGATCCCGGGTATACCGTCTGATCTTCGGCGCCTTCAGCGCAATTCCCTCCGCAAGGACGAGACACATCCCCCCACGGGGCGCGTTGGTGTCAATGCGTTCAAGATCGCGATAGCCGGAGACCTCCTCCTGACCGGTGGCCTCCCCATCAAGCATGATCGGACAGTGCTCGACGATGTATTTCGTCTCCTTGTCTTTGGGCGCGTACTGGAGGCCGGTTTCAGACTCATAGAGATCGACCTCCTCGGCATACCGTTCGATCTCGTCATCGCGGGGTTTGAACCGGTCGATCCCCAGAAGGGTTCGGGCATAATCGGCCACCAGCACTGACAGAGCTTGGGCGGTTCCGCCGGCCGAGCGGATCGGGCCGGCATAATACACGGCGACGTAAGATGACCCGTCGTCGTTCTGGTTGACCTCAACACGGTCGATGCCCTCGATCGGCGCGGCGACAACCCCCTCGGTGAGCAGCGCGACGGCCGTTCGGACGGCCCCTTCGACGGTGCCCGCGTCGGTCTCGTAATCGCCAACCCGTCCCTCGACAAAATCCTCAACGAGCGCGAGCGCAATCTCCTCGCGGCTGAGGTCCGTTTCGGTTTCAAACGTCCGGACTCGCTCGGCAACGCCGTCTATTCCGAGGATGTTCTCAACCCGGTCGGCCATGTCGCGAGCGGTTGGAATCTCGATTTCCGGTCGCGGGTCATCACCACGCGTCTTGGCCTCCGCTGCAACGGCCATTGCACGGTCGAGTTCCGCCTCGATCCGCTCGAAGTACTGCTCGTCTTCGGGCCTCATGGCACCCGCCTCCGACCGGACTGGCAGTCACGCGCGCACGGTAGTGACGCGAGACGGGACACGATCACAGCCAAAGGTCAAGTTCGGTCGGCTCGTCGTAACTTCGGACCAGTTCAGTATCGAACACTCGCATGTGCACCTCACCGGCAAAGGTCTCCCCGGCCTCAAGATGACCGGCAATGGTCTCGCCGTCGGGGCCTGAGAGGACGGCATGGGTGTGTGCGAACAACTCGCCATCAAGGCGCGAGATGTTCCCCACGCAGGCTGCTACCTCGTGCGGTGTCTCGACAGTGATCGGCATGTACTCTTTGTCGTCTTGATCGTAATACCAGAGTTCGGCGTCCTGAACGGCCCCCATGGCCGTGAACCACGCCGCCTCGGCATCAACCTCCGCCGCTAGCTCTTCGAGTTGGGTGCGCCAGTCTCGTCCAGTTTCAAAGCGACCGAGATACTCCGCGGTTGTCTCGACTGCGCGGTGTTGCATACCGACGGAGTATCGGAGGCGATGACTAAAATCTGCGCATCGGCCTGGCCCTATCGCCAGGAGTCGAGCTCAATGGCGTCAGTAATCTCCGTTGCGAGCCAGGCCCCATCCTCTGTGATGTCGGCGATGACGTACTCCTGTCCGACGCCGTCACCGTCAACCGAGCCGATGATGGTTGCATCGTCGTGCCCGTGGGGACCTGGTGAAGCTGCCATGTGAATACGTAACGCACCCACACATATAAGATCATCGAATTATCTTGAATCGGACGAAGATCACCGGATTCGGGCATCAATGACAACGTGGGAGACTCCCTCGGCGTACGTTTTGATCTCCCGGGCGGTCATCGACGCGATTGACCGATCGGCAGCTGTCACGGCCGTCTCAAGTGCCGAAGCGGGGCGGTCCGGCGTGACCGCCGTCGGAACGGCCGCGTGGAGGTGCAAAACGCCATCGGGAGCCAGCGCCTTGAGGGCGGTATCGAGATACTCGGGCGCGTCGTAGTG
Source organism: Salinarchaeum sp. (assembly GCA_046540195.1). Taxonomy (GTDB): domain Archaea; phylum Halobacteriota; class Halobacteria; order Halobacteriales; family Salinarchaeaceae; genus CAZFMU01. The sequence goes on along the minus strand of JBKHFN010000003.1, from coordinate 5,970 downwards.
GCCCATGACCACCCGGTCAACCGGGGGATCGACGACCACATCCCGGCAGTCTGCGAGGTAGGCTCCGACGCGATTGCCCACATCGTTGAGTTGTGCGTTCTCAATGAGATACCGGAAGGCCGTCGGGTTGATCTCAGCCGCAAGGACTTCCGCGCCAGCAACCGCCATTGGGAGCGTGAAATAGCCAATGCCGGCGAACATATCGAAGACGCGTTCGGTTGTCCCGGCCGTCACCGAGGAAATCTGATCGGGAACCGTCTCCGGGGCCATCGCCGGAGAGGAAGTATCAGCGGCGACTGCCGCCGCCATCCTGGCACGCTCGGCTTTATTTCCGGGAGAGAACATCACCTCAGCAAGATCAAGCGCGTACTGAACGCCGTGCTCGGTGTGGATCGTCTCGGTATCACCAGAGCCGGCAATAACACGTCGATCGGGTGTCCGGCGTGGACCGTCGATCCCCTCGCGGGCGAGGACCGTCTCGGCGTGGCCATGCAGATCAAGGAGCGCCTCGCCGACGGCTGTCTCATCCGGACATGCCGACGGAATGGCAACAAGAATGACCGACCCGACGACCGCCCACGAAGAGGGCGCCGACGCCAGGTCGGCCTCAGACCAGCCCCGGTCGCGCAACAGCGTCTCAAGATCCCGCTCTCGGTAGGTCGGTGACACTTGTCGGGCAACGTCGATGACATCCGTCTCCGGTGGCACCGTCACAGGAATTGCGAGGGTGCCGTCACCGTGCTCGCGGATCTGTCGATCGGGATCATAGACCCCCTCGTCTCGAAGCGCCTCAAGGAGCGCTTCACCGCGTTGCTTCGGAACAATCGCCGCCAGTGGCTGCTCAGACATGTGCCGCCGGAAGCACGAATAATCCCGCAGTGGTCGTAACGGCCCACACGGTGTCGCTGTCAAAGGTGACATCCGACGGGCGAGCGACCGTGCGAGACTCGTAGGTCTCCGGATCAAGAATCTGAACGGCGTTGTCATCCTCGACGGTCACTAGCGTCGTCTCGATCGCGTCGGAAACGTGTCCGAGGCGCTGAGCATCAAGCGTTGGATCGCTCGTGTACTCGGCGCCAGTAGTGAGCCGCCGGCCGGTCAGCCGATCGTGGACCGAGAGCACCTGTACGGGGCCACCGCCGTCCTCGGGATCAATGAGATCGCCTGGGCGATACGCCGGGAGTCGGAGCGCGAAGGTTACCCGATATACCTCGTTGCCATCCCCGTCCTCAGTCACGAGTGTTTCTGACTCCGAGAGCGTGCCGCCGAGTGCCTCCTGAATCCGGCTGGCGATCTGTCGGCCCAATTGCGGAGTCGAGAGCTTCATGTCGAGCCCACCATCAACGGGGGCGATATCGGTCACGAACGCCTCACGGTCACCATCATCGGCGGCGGCAGTGGCGACCTCCCACGCAATTTCGCGGGCACGATCGCACTCGTCGTCGGTCGGCTCCCGGTCGGTGGCGCGCACCTGAACAATTCCGCCGTGGTACCCGCCGGCCATTCGTCCACAGCGTTGACAGGTCCCGCCGGAGAGTTTCACCGGGACAACTGTCGAAGCCTCGATTGGTGTCTCCCGGACCGCGCCGGAGACGCGACACTCGACATCGATGGTGGTCTCGTCGATCTGTTCAGGGATGACGCGCCAGGTGACGTGCTCGGCATCGACGTGGACACCAAGCGATTCCTGGACGGCGTCGATCGCGAGATCAATCCGGTCGTCGGCGTCGACATCGACCCAGCGCTTGCCCCGCTTGACGGCCCCACACTGGGTGCAGTAGGTGAGTTCGATCCGGTCGGGTGCATCGATCAGGTCAAACGAGTCGAGATAACATCGGTCACACAGCGCGGGATCGCCACGCTGGAGCCGAGTCTCTCGATCGACCGCGACCGGCTCGCCGCAGCGGGGACAGATCGCGCGTGCTTCTGCCATTACCATTAATACGTGAAGTGGGCGGTTAACCGTTGCTATGGCCACCCACACAGGACGGCGGGTTTATACTTGCTCGCCGGTTACTGCATGATACATGAACTGGCAGACGGATTGGGGGCTTCGGGGTCGCATGCTGGTGACAGCAGGGCTGCTCGCCGTGTTGTACATCGGCTTCGTCGTGGTCCTCGTTGAGGTGCTGAACACGGCGCCCGTCGTCGCACTGTTGCTCGTCGGGGGGCTCTCGTTCGTCCAGTACTTCTACAGCGACAGTCTCGCGCTTCGAAGCATGGGTGCCAGCCGTGTCGAAGAGGCAGAGTATCCCGACCTCCACCAGCGGGTCACCCGACTGGCTCAGCAGGCCGACCTTCCCAAGCCTGATGTCGCCGTCGCCGACTCGCATACGCCGAACGCCTTCGCGACCGGTCGGAACCAGGAAAACGCAGTTGTCTGTGTCACGACCGGCCTGCTCGAAACTCTCGATGAGGAGGAACTTGATGGCGTCCTCGCTCACGAACTCGCGCATGTCAAGAACCGCGATGTGATGGTGATGACGATCGCATCATTCCTGTCGACGGTCGCGTTCATGGTGGTCCGGTACGGCGCGTTCTTCGGCGGTGGCCGGAACCGCAACGGTGGCATCGTGGTCGCCATCGGCGCGTCATTGATCACCTGGATCGTGAGCTTCCTCCTGATCCGGGCGCTCTCACGGTACCGCGAGTACGCGGCCGATCGGGGAGCTGCTCAGATCACGGGGAATCCGAGTGCGTTGGCGTCGGCGCTGTTGAGCATCTCGGGGAAGATGGATCGCGTCCCCTCCGATGACCTCCGAGAACAATCACAGATGAACGCGTTCTTCATTATTCCGGTGTCCTCGGGGGTCATCGGGAAGCTCTTCCGAACGCACCCAACGACCGAGAACCGGATCGAACGGCTGCAGGAGTTGCAGGCCGAACTCGCCTGAGTCCGTCGCAACTGTCGAAGACCAACGATCACAATGGGACTATTTGACCGGATGCAGCGGCTGTTTACCACTAAAGACACGTCTACCGACCGGCCGGCTGGGGATCCTGAGGATCTGCTGGACCTCAGCGCCGCCGCCTTGCAGATGGAGACGATCGGTTATGAGCCAATTGGCGAGGCCGCGTTGTGCTTTCAGATCGATGACGCCGAGACGACCATCGACGAGTTGCGGTCGGTTGTCGAAGCGACGACCGACAAGGCAGTGACGGCGCGTGAGGATGCCTATGGCTTCCAGTGGCTACGCTTCCGTGCAGAGACGGCTGAGACGCTAGCGAGTGCGCTCCAGTTCGCGGCGTCGGCCTTATTCGACAGCGGCCATCGCGAAGCGCTGCTCGCGGCGGTAATTGGCTTTGCGGACGAACAGCGTGCCTACTGGATTTATTCATTCGAGCGCGGGCGATTCTATCCGTTCGTTCCAACCGGTGACGGGGAGCGTGATGTCACCGAGGAGTTCAAACTCCGCGGGTCACTGCTGGGAGAGCTCCCCATCGAGGATGACGAGTCGGCGTGGCACCCTCTCTGGCCGGACCAGCCGGGTAACCATCCCTGGGAGTGACAAACACAACCCGACACATCACCGCTATGTGTCGTGATTTCACTTTCACCGGCCTGTTAACGGGTGGGGCAGTGTTTATGTGAGAGTGGGCACGAATCCCGCGTATGGCAGCAACGGATGACTTACAGGAACTCCCGGGCGTCGGGCCGGCAACAGCCGAAAAGCTCCGCGACGCCGGGTTCGACTCATACCAGGGGCTGGCCGTCGCCAGTCCGGGGGAACTCTCAAACACGGCTGATGTCGGGGACTCGACCGCCGCAGACATCGTACAGGCGGCGCGCGAGGAGGCCGATATTGGCGGCTTCGAGACGGGGGCAACTGTTCTTGAGCGGCGTGAACAGATCGGCAAACTCGAGTGGAAGATCGACGAGGTCGACGATCTCCTGGGGGGCGGTGTCGAGACACAGTCAATCACAGAGGTGTACGGCGAGTTCGGGGCCGGAAAGTCACAGGTGACCCACCAGCTGTGTGTGAACGTCCAACTTCCACCCGAAAAAGGGGGGTTGGGCGGATCGGCGATCTTTATTGACAGCGAGGACACCTTCCGGCCGGAGCGGATCGACGACATGGTACGGGGACTTCCCAACGACGCGATCGCCGCACTGCTTGAGAAGCGCGACATTGAGGGCGAGCCCGGCGATGAAGAGGCCATGACAGCACTCACCGAGTCTGTCCTCGATCAGATTCACGTCGCAAAGGCGTTCAACTCGAATCACCAGATCCTGCTCGCGGAGAAGGCTCAGGAACTCGCCAGCGAGAGCCAAGAGGACGAATATCCCGTCCAGCTGCTCTGTGTGGACTCGCTAACGGCACACTTCCGGGCGGAGTATGTCGGCCGTGGCGAACTGGCCGATCGCCAGCAGAAGCTCAACAAGCACCTGCACGATCTCATGCGTGTCGGTGACCTCAACAATACTGCCGTGATCGTCACCAACCAGGTGGCGTCGAATCCCGACTCGTTCTTCGGCGATCCCACTCAGCCGATTGGCGGAAACATTCTGGGACACACATCAACGTTCCGGATCTACCTCCGCAAGTCCAAGGGGAACAAGCGGATCGTCCGCCTCGTTGACGCGCCGAACCTGGCCGACGGCGAGGCGGTCATGCGGGTTGAGGAGGACGGACTCAAGCCCGAGTGATCAGGCCGTCTCCGCACAGAAGCGCACGAAGTTCCGGAGAATTCGGAGGCCGGTCTCGCCGCTTTTCTCGGGGTGGAACTGCGTACCGAAGATGGTCCCGGCCTCGTTCGCGATGATACTCGGGAAAGTAACGCCGTAGTCGGTCGTTGCGACGGTTGCGGTATCGTCGTCTGGGACGGCATAATATGAGTGAACGAAGTACGCGTACTGACCGTCGATTCCCTCAACGAGCGGGTGCGAGCGCTCAACGGAGAGTTCATTCCAGCCCATGTGTGGGACGGTCTGACCGGCGGAAAACCGGACGTTGCGCCCGGTGATCAGGTCCAGCCCGCGAACATCACCCTGGCCGGCACGCTCGGCTTCCTCGCTCTCGGTCAGGAGCATCTGCATACCGAGACAGATCCCGAACAGCGGGGTCCCGTTCTGGGCTGCCGCTAGCAGGGCATCACGATAGGGGCCGGCATTCTCAACACCCTCGCGGAAGGCACCAACGCCGGGGAGGACAATCCCGTCGGCCGCCTGGAAGTCCGCTGGATCGTCGGTGATAGTCACGGTCGCGTCAGCCCGTTCAAGCCCGCGGGTCACGCTGCGAAGGTTGCCGAGACCATAATCGATGACGACAATCGTCGCCAGCGACCCGTCCGCCGAAGATGTCGATGTCGATCCGCTCATGAGAGAAGGTTGGCGCGCACCGGCAAGTCAGTTTTCGTCGAATAACCGCGGTCCCTCATGAACGTACATGATCGAAAGTATTAATACACCCAACTCCAATGGACAATCATGATGGATCGGTTCACCGCAAACTACGGCATCGGCCAACTGAACCCCGAGGACACACCGACATACGACGAGCGCGAACGGACCGCAATCGACGGCAAGCCACCAGCCACCCGCGACGGCCAGCAGGCCGCTGACTGAGGATTCGAGGACTTCTGTGAGACGCACCGTCGCCGAGCGACAGCATCCTGAGTGTCGACACCCGCACGTTCTCTTTGGGATACCAGCCTCGCCGACGGGGAAGAGAGCAGTGGGAGAGTCCTGAGAGGTCCCGTTGGGGGACACACACCGCGTTCAAGCAGGATCGGTTGTGGTGCGAGAGAGCCCGGCGTTGGCGCATCTGGCGTCCCATTACACTCAAGCGGCCTTGTTGAAATCCTTAGAGAATGATATGTTTTCATCGTCGTGCTGAATAGAGAGGGTGTATTCGGCACAACGGCTTCGCTTATTTCGGATCACATCGGATGGATCATCCGTTCGTTGAAAGTGTGTATCAATCGACAATTCGCCTCAATAGCAACAGTACTACGCAGAGTGAAAGGAGT
>JBKHFN010000002.1:0-25109 GCA_046540195.1 Salinarchaeum sp. | reverse complement strand
TCGTTGCTGTCCGTCTCGGCCGACGGGCCGCCTTCTACGCCGACTACCGGATGTTGGTAATCGCGATTCTTTCGGCCATCGCGGGATTCGTGGTTGCCGCTCCCGGTGCCGTCCGACACTACGGTCCTGCGAGTCCTCGAGAGAACGGGCTCATCGCCGTTGCTGGCCCGGTCACCAATCTCGTGCTGGTGGCGGTCTTCCTGCCGCTGATACTCCTTGGCAGCGGCGGAATCCTTGATGAGATCGGGGGCTTTGGGGTTCTCATCAACGCGTTTCTCGCGGCGTTTAATATGGTGCCCTTCGGGCCGCTTGATGGGCGAAAAGTGCTCGCATGGGATCGCGGGCTCTTTGCCGGACTGCTGCTGGCTGGTGTTAGTTTGTCCATCTGGGCCTTCGTCTGGATTGGGTATCCGTTTTGAGCCTCACGAGCGACGCTCCCACATGGACGGAGCGATGCCGAGTCGAATCACGACTGGCCGATACAAGAAGAGGACGACAACCACGATCACGAGCTCGGGGAGAAACCCAAGGTCGCCGACGGTCGTGCGGACGACCCAGAGCAAGCCGAACACGATGAGGATCATCGCGAGGTAGTGTGGGACGAGTTCGAGGATGCGATCGGTGTCCATGCCATGTCTTTCCCTACGGGGAAGCAAAAACATACCGCGGAATCGCTTGAACGGACCACACCGCATATACGCTGTCCTCCACTAGCACTACTATGGTCAGTGAGTGGCTCGGCGTTGGGCCGTTTGCGGGGCTCACGACAACACAGGCACGGCTGATCGTGACAGCCGTGGTGGTCGTGAGTACATTCGCCGTCTATCTCGGCATCCCGCAGGTCCTCCGTTGGGTCATCCGGTCGATCGGACGGGTCGCCCGGCGCGCCACCGACTCCTCGCTTCTTGAGTCGATCAGGTTCCCCTTTCCGACAGTGGCGGCGATCTGGACTCTCCGGGCCGGCGTCACCGTGTTTGCCGGTGTCGTGCTCTTGCTCACCTGGGGATACGAAGAGCAAGCCAGGCAGGCCTATACGCGTGTCGTTGGTGCGCTACCCATCCTTGAGAGCATGGTCCTCTCAGTGGTCACGCTCCTTGGAGCGTGGATCCTTACGCGGATCATTCGCCAGCGGCTCTACGCTTATACCGATCAGATCGAACACATCACCCAACACCAGGAGGGGGTCGTCTTTCGGATCACACAGGTCTCGGTGTATCTCACGGCCTCAATCATTATCCTCTCTTACTGGCGGGTCGACCTCCAGGGACTCCTCGTCGGAGCTGGTTTCCTGGGGATTGTCTTTGGGATGGCGGCGCGCCAGACGCTCGGTTCGCTGATCGCGGGATTCGTCTTAATGTTTTCGCGACCCTTCGAGATCGGCGATTGGGTGCAGATTGGCAATGATCAGGGTATCGTCACCGCAATCACAATCGTCAATACCCACATCCGGAGCTTCAACGACGAGACGATTGTCATCCCGAATGATGTCGTCGGCAATCAGACCATCCATAATATGACCGAGAGCGACCGACTACGACTTGCTGTCGATGTGGGTGTGAGCTACGACACGGATCTTGAGCGGGCCCAGTCGCTGATCCTTGAGAGTCTTGACAAGGTTGATGAGATTCTCTCAATTCCCAAACCCAGTACCGTGTTGAAGTCCTTCGGGGACTCCTCGGTAGTCATCGAGGCGCGCTTCTGGATTGAGCCGGCGACGGCCACCCAGCGCTGGAAGGCCCAGACGGCGGCAATTCGAACGATCAAGCAGACCTTCGACCGCGAGGGCATCGAGATCCCCTTCCCACAGCGGGATCTCAGCGGCAGTGTCGAGGGAGTCCGTGTGCAACCCGAGGGAGAGACCGAACGGGCGGGGCCTCCGTCGGACCCGAGTGCGTGATCCGCGACGCGCTTTTGTGAGTTATCCGGTGGTGCGCCCGGCCCGATCCGGCGGGTAAAACACGTCTCAAGCCGGTCGCGAAGTGCCGTTTCGGTCCCTTCGTAGAACTGTCCAGCGACCGCTGGTGGATGAACGTCGGTCATGAGTCTGTAGCGGCCAGTGGCTCGTGTTCAATCGGTCCGCCGGGGGCGGTCTCGGCGAACACCGTCCCCTCGAAACGTCGGATGTCTGTCGCCGGTTGACGTCAGGCGTCACGGGAGAGCCCTGCCTTTCGACAGGTCCCTGCGAGAAACGTTTCTGCGTCCCAGTTGTGCTCGGTCGCCACCCGAGGCGACAGGAGCCCACGACGCCCGTTTTCTGCTGCGATCACGCCGTGTGTACCGACCTCAATCGCTTGTGGCCGGCAAGCGGAGCGGGGTCGACCGGCGTCGGCGCCGAGAGGATCGTCGTTGAAAGTGTCGTTGTCTCAAGTTCGGCCGTCGAGAGCGGTGGAAACCGATGATCATGCAGGGCGGCGTCGACCGCTGCCGCCTCGACGAGGAGACGAAGCTCGGCGACCGGTTCGGGGAACCCCTTGCAGCCACGGAGCTTGTTCGCCTGTTTGAGTGTCACGAAGGCCCCGTAGTTCCCGGCAGCCGCATCGTTGATCCGTGCCTCGGGATCAGGCAGTCTGTCGATCCGCCACCGCTTGCTTGACCGTTTGTCGGGCGTGAGAGACGACCTCGCGTCCGCGGTCGGTGTCGATCACAGGCGAGTGCCCTCCGTATACCGCGCGTACGACCACTCAAACACAAGGGCTTACCGGTCCGCCCATAACGAATCGTTTAACTGGGCTGCTTGTTTACTAACAGACTGCGCGCGGCTGGTCTAGCCTGGTTATGACTACAGCCTTCCAAGCTGTCGACCCGAGTTCAAATCTCGGGCCGCGCACTCCCCTTCTTCTCGTGAGTCCCCCTGATTGTAATGAGAGACTTGTGTTCTAGCAGCACGCGATCGGATCACTGGAACATGCCGGGAATGGTCGACTGACTCTGTTGTTCCTGTTGCTCCTGTTGCATCCGCTGGTGTTGTGCGGCGATCTGCTGGAGACGGCTCTGGATCTCGTCGGCTTGTTCGGCGAGTTCGGTGGTATCGATCTCGAACTCAACCAGGGGTGAGAGGGCCTTGTCGATAACCGCCTTTGCCGCACGCGGATCCGGGATGTGTGGATAGGACTGCACGATCAACAATGCAGCTGGAATCTCCTTTCGGTAGCACTCCCGGACGAGCCCACCGGTGATGCCACCGACGAGTCCGTGTTCGTTGGGGACCGTGACACCGGCGGCTTTCAACTCCTCACGGACCGATGGCATCGTTCCGATACCCTGGACATTACCAAGGTCGTCCTCTGACTGTGCCGGAGCACCGGCGATAAAGATCGCCTCATCGAAGCGCTCGGCGAGCTCGGAGACGACACACCCGCTTAAGGGTTCGATGGCATTCTGTGGTAATGCAAGGTCACTTTGCAGGGTCAGAACCGCTGGATCGGTCCCCGCGTATACTCGCACCAAGTCATGGACAAGCCCATCTTGGAAGGTCGTTACCGGGGGAAACGCGTCGGCATTGATCGTTCCGTAGTGTTCAAGCCCGAGCTGGGTGGTGATCTGATCGACGGCAATTGCCGCGACAAGTCCGTGTCCCGGGAGTCCTTCGATCAGTGTCGAGCCGGTGGTATCAACCTCGGAGAGTTGGCGGAACGTGGCGTCGGTCATGCCCGCATGTCAATTCTCAACCCTCTTATCATTTATCGCCGTATCAAAAAAACTCCGGCAGCGTCGTCTGTCTGGAAGCCTCCGGTGTAGTCTGCGTTGGATCTCCGGTAGGTTCGGCGGTGGTTGACCAGGTGTCGAGACTGGCCTGATCCCCCTCCGGAAACGAGAGATTCGAGACTCGAACCCCGACCTTCCGGATCGTTCGTTCGACGAACTCGTTGAACAACGCCAGCGCGATGTCGGTGACCAGCGCCGGATCGTCGACGGGACCCGGCAGGGAGCGTTCTCTCGTCGCGATGTCATACGGTGGTTCAACGACCTTGATCCCGACCGTCCGATAGAGCGCACCTCGGGACTGTGCGCGATCGGCTACCGCCTCCGCTAAACTCCGCAGCCGCGACTCAAGTGCTGACGGTTCATCTGTCGGATCAGCAAAGGCCGACTCGCGTGAGAGGCTCTTTGGGCGATCGCGTGGTTCAACCGGTCGACGATCGATGCCGCGGGCTCGACGGTGGAGGGTCTCTCCTCGGTCGCCGAACGCGGAGGTGATCCGTGTCCGGTCGGCAGCAGCGAGTGCGCCGATGGTTTCGATGTCGTCCGCGCGGAGTTCGCTCGCCGTGACGGGCCCGACCCCATGTAACTCCCTGATCGGCAGCTCGGCAAGAAATTCCTGGACGGTCCCCGGTGTAACGACGACCAGTCCATCCGGCTTGTCGTGGTCGGACGCGACTTTCGCGGCATGCATCGTCGGGGCGACACCAACGCTGGCAATCAGCCCGATCTCCGTCTTGATGGTCGCCTTGAGATCAGCGGCGTATGCTTCGACGTCCCTCCAATCAGTCTGGTCGGTCACATCGAGGTATGCCTCGTCAATACTGACGTGTCGCGTCGTGCCAGCGTTCGTATCAAGAACCGACTTGACCTCCTTGCTCACCGCCTCGTAGTAGCTCATGTCGACCGGTCGATAGTGTGCCGAGGGGTCCTCGTCTGTCTCGCGTGCCGGCGGGAGTGTGTCGACGGCACGCTCGATTGACTGAGCGCTTTCGATACCGTATTCGCGGGCCTCGTAACTCGCTGTCGCGACGGCACCACTGGTTGTCCCAGGTTCATACCCCATGCCAACGACGACCGGTACCCCCTCAAGGGCAGGCTCACGCAGTCGCTCGCAGGCGGCATAAAAGCAGTCAAGGTCAACGTGCAGCACGATCCGATCCGTCGCTGCCGACTCGGAGATGCCCGGCAGTGTCGCCCGCCTTGCCATCGACTGGTGTTTGGCAATCGGGACTTAAAGCCCCGGGGTCGGAGGGTATCAATTGCGCTCATCAAAAGGATATTTTTGGTTCGCCGAAGTTCAGTTATGGGACGGGTAATTTTAAGTGGCTTGCGTTCCTGTACACAAGTATGAGTACACAAGAAGCAGATGCAACCCCGCGTCAGGCCGCCGGAACCATCGAGGCCAGCGAGGCCCTTCGTATCCCTGAGGACAAAGCCGAGGAGATTGTCGAGGCGCTCCAGACGGATCTCGCGTCGATGTACGTCCTCTATCATCAACTCAAAAAACACCACTGGGCCGTCGAGGGCGCCGAGTTCCTCGGCATCCACGAGTTCCTCGGCGACGCCGCCGACGACGCCGAAGAGGCGGCCGACGAGCTCGCCGAGCGAATCCAAGCCATCGGTGGAGTCCCCGTCTCAAGTGGAGCCGCTCTCGAAGAGCGGGCACCGGTTGCGCCTGAGGGCCAGGATGTCTATGATATCCGCACGTCGCTCGCAAACGACATGGAGATGTACGGCGATATCATCGAGTCCCTGCGCGAGCACGTCAATCTCGCGAACACCCTCGGCGATTACACGACCGAGGAACACCTGATGGACATCCTCGAAGAGACCGAGGAACACGCCCATCACATCGAGCATTACCTCGAGGACGACACCCTCGTCCACGAGGACGCGATGTGAGATAGGGCCCCTTTCATTCCCCGTCTGCCACAACGGTAATTGCCATTGAGGCGGTGGGAGATGGCATGGACGACCATGCCGACCAGTCGCTTGACGCCTTTCTCGATGCCCTCGCGGACGCACACATCGGCCCCGCTGGCGGGGCAGCCGCGGCCGTCTCCGGGGCTATCGGGGCAGCGACCGTGGCTTTTGCCTGCGATCGGACACAGTCGACTCCGTCCTCCATTTCGCTTTCGGCAGCACGACAGACCTGCCTCACGCAGCGGACCACGCTGCTCGCGCTCGCCAGCCGGGATACGGCGGCACTCAGGGCGCGTTTCGCCGAGACGTCCGCCTCTTCATCGGCGGACGACCGCATACAGCACATCCCGGTTGCGATCGCCGAGGCGTGTGAGACCGTCCTCACGACCGCGGCACGCATTGCTCCTGTCAGCACCGCGCCGGTGTGTGTAGACCTTCTCACGGGCGGTCACCTCACGTACGGTGCGCTCCAATCGGCCGTTCAAATCGGCCAAATGAATCTCGAATCCCGCGATACCAATGCGAAGTCAGCTGGCGAACGGCTGATTCGCAGCCAGGCGGACGGCGAGGACGCCTATCGGTCGCTGACGAATACCGTGACAACTTTGCTGGGCGACTCAACATCTTTCGAGGCCGGAGAGGAAGCCGACACGGTCGGAAACAATTGACATCCTCCCCGCGCTAAAGCGCGAGGCTTTCGCCTTGTACTTCCGTAACGTGGTTGCTGTTGTCCGACTTGCTACCCGATACACGTTTTCGGGGCCCAGCGTACCATTGACATCCTCCTGCGCCTGAAGACGCAGGAATCCCGAGCGGTGGGAGTTTCAGGTTTGCAACCATGACTCCAGTTTCTTCTTCGGGAACCCGTTTAACCCATCACGAAACGGTGGCTGACTGGCGGTGCCAAACCGCCGTTACTCCTATCCTCAGCGTCATTCGACTCCCATCTGTTGTTTTTGCCAGCAGGGAGTCGCTGACACGTCGCCGGACTCGGAGGTACCTTTGGGCTTGCTCGACCAACAGGCACGAGACGAACGTGTCTGCGTTCATGTTCACCGTGTTGGCGTTTCGGATACTGTCTCATTAGTGGCGGGTAGACCGCCTCCGACGGTCATTCGGAATCGCTCCGTTCCGACCTGACATAACCACCTACTACGATGTGTTGACAGTTGAAACTACGGATTGGAAACTCGGGAATGTTATCGAACGGTGGTCCGTGTAGGGAGTTGTCGGATTCATCCTGACCCTAAAGGGTCAGGTTTTCTCCTTGCTATTTATAACCAGCAATGCCGTCGCACATGTCGGCGGTATCACGGGCCGCAGTAGCCCGACCTCTTAAACAGTGGGGACGCCGACCCCGACGGTCGTTCGGTATGGGCGAGGAATGATCTTTCTCCCCGGCGACAACTGACGGCAAGTCTCACATCAACGCCCCACCCGTAACGAGCGAACCCGTCAGGGTGAGCGAAGTAGGGTAGGGTCGGTTACACACGGGCGGCAAGTGAGAGTTCGGTTGTTGGAGCCTCCGGTCGGTCAACCCGAACGTCGAACTGATGGGGGAGCGGGCGGTCGACGTCAAAGGTGACCCGCAGAAGGATACTCACCGGCGTGATCGCATCACCGCAGGCGACCTCCGGTGGTTCGGTCCGCTGCACAGCGACCCCTGTGACCGGCCGACCGGTTCGGGTGATCCGTGGGCCGTTGATGACTTCGAGTCTGTAACACGTCTGTCGCCCATAGGCCTGCACAAAGAGCAGTCGATCGCCAGCCTCGAAGTCCGTCGCCTCGACGAATTCGATGGGTGCTGGATCGACATCATCAAGTAGCGTTTCTCGGGCGACTGACGCTGACCCGAGAAACCGCCCCCACGGCTGTAGCTCCGACTCCGCTGGGACACGTCGCGTTGGAGCGATATCGCTCCTTGTGACTGATTGGATCGCCGGCGGTTGTGTGCGCTCATCGTCCATACATCCGACAAGGGTTGCCGTCGCGACCGCACTCATGCCGATGAGGGCCCGCCGTCGATGCATGTTCGATCAGCGGTCGTTGCCCGCTTGCGGTTAGTAGCCGATTTCTTCGCGAACGGCTTCGACCTTCGACTCTTCTGCGCGTCCGTGTACCAGTCCGCGGAAATAGAACTCCTTGATCAGACGCTCGACTGTTTCTCGGTTGTCTAAGTCCGCTAGTCCAGCCGCTTCGAGATTGGCGAGCGTCTCGCTGATCTCCTCGCTCGTGTATCGCTCCTTGACGATTCCTTCGATCTGTGCCATACCCTCTTTTGGGGCGATGCGTACTTGAAGTCCTCGGCAAGCCGACCATTCAGGACTTGACAGCGACGCGGTCGTGCTCTTCAAGCAGTTCCTGACCACGCTCGGTCAGCAGGTAACTCATTGGAGTCCCATCGGCGCCCATTCCACAGGTGTCGGCCATTGGACAGCCGCTACAGGCCGCCGACTCGCAGTCGATCGCGCGGAGGTATCCCTCACGGACCATCGAGTCAAGCATCCCACGGATGGCATCCTCTCGCGTGTCCAACTGGGTGGCGATCGTCGAGATGGGGACGTTTCGTGCGACCATCTCAAGCACCCGGCGGTAGGTGCTCACGACGCGACCACCCCACGTAGTCGGTCGATGACAGCGATTCCGTCAAGATGGCGGATAGCGGGGAGCGTGAGCAGAACGGCGATGAGTGCTGGCGCATACGGTGGCGCTAGTGCGCCGAAGATCGCTCCTGGTGAAGCGATCCACGTCTCAGCGCCGCCTGGAATCGCTCCGAGTATCGTTGTCAAAAGCTGAGTGCCAGCCGTGATCCAGAGCATGCCACTCGCGAGGACGACAATCGCCCGCTCGCGTACACGAGGAACGTCCGCGAGGACAGCATGGATGTACAGTCCACCGGCGGTAGCAAGAATGATGCCCCGCCAAAGAACGTAGGTGCCGCCGATTGAGACTGGCCCGACTGTCCGACTGACACCAAGGATCCCGACGGCGAGCTCGATTCCGCCAACAACGAGCAGGCCGATTCCGACGGCTGCCCAGTAGAGACGTGCAATCCGCATTTATGCCACCCCCATGACGATCCCAAACAGATGCAACAGTCCACCCCAGACGAACAGCGCTGCGATCAGCGTGGCGAGACTCCCAAGGAGGACGCGCGTGATTCCGCCGCTATTGCGACCCTCCTTGATCAGCATAACGAAGGTGGCTACACAGGGGAAGTAGATGCTGATCATGATCACAGACATTACTGTCTCGTAGGGCGTGAGTGCGATGGCGCTCAGCTGAGCGACAGCGAGGTCCTTGCGCATGAAGCCGGCGACAAGGGCGGGGACTGTGTCTGCCGGCACGCCGAACCAGCCGGTTAGCACGGGCTGGACCGCCATGGCAATCGCGCTCATGAGGTCGGTCACATAGAGGACGTTAATCACGCCGACACCCACAAGGACGAACGGCAGACCGGTCGTGAGAAAGCCGCGGGTGCGCATCGTGAGTTTCTGACCGAACTGTCGCGGCCGCGGCCAGCGAAGCGGCGGGATGTCGACAATGAACTCAGGCGTCGAACCACTGACAACCCGGTTGAGGACGGCCCCGAACACAAAGAAGCCGGCGATCAGATACAGGAGGATGAAGCCCGTGTACTGCGGGATCAACGAGAGCATCACCCCCAGCTGGGCGCCACAGGGAATAAACACCGACAGTAGGGTCATCATCATGAATCGCTGCTTTTCGCCCTCCAGTGACCGGGTCGCCTCGACGCCCGGCACGTTACACCCAAAGGAGAGCACCATTGGCACGACCGCGAAGCCGTGGAGGCCGATCCGGTGGAAGAACGTATCGAGCAACACGGCTAGCCGTGGGATATACCCCGAATCCTCAAGAACAGATAGGATGAAATATAACGCGAGCAGCGCTGGGACAACGACGCCCACGGCGACAAAGAGGCCGCTCGTGAGCATCCCGAACGCTTCGAAGCTATTGGTTGCTGCCGGGTCGCCAACGAAGATGAAGTACACCCAGGTGCCCTCGAGCGGGAAGGTTTCCTGAAGCCAGGGGAGCCAGTACTGATCGAATAGGGGCACAAAATACCCGTCGGTGAAGAATCCGGCGACAGCACCGAAGAAGCCCCACATCCCGTAGAGTACGGCGATGGCAAAGGGGAAGCCGGTCCACGGCGAGACCATCAGCTGGCCGATTTCGTCGGCAACCGAGGCCTCGGCGGTCTCGTACTCAACCGTCTGATTGGCGATCTCGTCAACGAGATCCCACCGCGCCGCAGGATCAAGCTGCGAGTCCATGTTAGGAGGGGTTTCGAACGCGTGTCTGCACCTGTTCGATTGACGGGGCGTGCGCCTCATCGATCCGACGCTGGAGGGTCTTAACGCCGCGTCCTTCCGTAGCAACGGTCGGAACGACCGGTACGCCAAGCAACGATTCAACCCGATCGACATCAATGTCGATCCCCTTGCGACGCGCCTGATCCCACATATTGAGCGTCACGACGAGCTCGTATCCGCGTTCGATGAGTTCAAGCACGAGGTTGAGTCCCCGCTCGAAGCGTGTGGCATCAATCACACCGACAACGAGCGCATCGGCGGCGTCTTTAAGCAGTTCGACCGTCACCTCTTCGGCGCGGTCTCGCGGATCAAGCGAGAAGGTGCCCGGAGTGTCGATGATGGGAACCGTATCGCCGTCGATGACGAGTTCACCTTCGGCATAGTCAACGGTTGTCCCGGGATAATTCGACTCGGTCGCACTCGCGCCGGCAAGCCGATTGACCAGCACGCTTTTGCCGACGTTTGGATGTCCAACGAGGAGTACCTGCGAGGGACCGGACATCACTCGACGGAGAGTTCGATCCCTTGAGCACACCGCCGACTGATCGACGTCACCGACTGATCAACCGCGACTACCAGTGGACCATGAAACGGCTGTTTCGACCGCACCTCAAGCTCGCGTCCGGGCCGAATGCCCATCGCGAGGGCGCGATCATGCATGTCCTCGTCGACCCGCTCAATCGTTCCGGTCTGTCCGCTTTCGAGGGCCGCCGCGTGGGTGGTACCGACGGACGACCCGCTATTGGTCTGTTCAGGCATGACCGAGGCGATGAGTCCAGAGAGCATCATTAGGGTCACCTAATCTAAATCAGCATCTTTCGGCCTACCTAAAAAACATTGTGGTTGTGGCACTCTCATCGCGATGAATCCATTCGCGAGTACCATTACGGCACTAGCAAAAGGATTTTGTTCCCTCCGACCGAATGGACACATATGTCGAAGGGAAAGCGCAAACGGGAGTATACGGGTGAGCAGCGCCGCCGCCGTCAGGGACGCTCGCGCGATGCCGATGGACGGTTTACCGAGACCGTTGCTCCCGAGGCGGTTCAAGAGGTCTTCACGGCGGTTGAGGGGCCGGTCGTCACCACTACGGATGTCGCTGACGTACTCGGCATTTCGACCGAAGCTGCCCGTCTGAAACTCAACGATCTCGTTAGTGAGGGGGTCCTCCGGCGACGAAAAACCGGACGGACGATCGTTTACTGGCACCCGGGGAACCGCACCGCCGATGACTGAGAACGACCTCCCGATCACACCGAGCCAGGGACGGTATCTTTGTGGGATTCTCTATCAGCGGCTCGGGTCGTCGGGGCCCGTCCAAACAGGTGACCTCGCAACGCGGCTGTCGGTTAGCCGTGCGAGCGTGACCGAGACAATCGAACAGTTCGACGAGCGCAATTTCCTCGCCTACGAGCCCTATCAGGGCGTCGAGCTGACCGCTCGGGGTGAGGAGCTCGCCCGTCGGCTCTTTTGGCGACAGTGTGCGATCCGCCAGTTCTTCGAACAGACCCTTGGAATGCCGCTTGAGACCGACCGCGCCTATCAGATTGGGTTCTCGCTGTCAACGCCGACCATCCAGGCGATCAGCAAGTATGTCGATCAGCCGTGTGACGGGCGGTGTGAGGCCACCAGCCGAGAGGAGTGTGACCTGGCCGTGCCGACCCGGTCCTCAAAGGCCTGAGTCCAACCAGTATCACTCTCTTGGTTGCCTCAGTGCCGAGCAGGTGAGTGTCCCAATCCGATTGCTGTAGGTGTGTGCACGTCAGAACAGTGGGTCAAGCTCGTCGCCGGAATCACCGATAAGCTGCTCTTCTTGATCAGCGTGTTGTTCTTTGAGCTCCTCAATGTTGTCCTGTGCCTCAACGGCAACCGCCTGCAGTTCCTTGATTCGTGGCACATCGGTCACCCCCGAGAGCACGACAGCGGCAGATACCCGGCTCGCGTTCGGGAGTGGATAGTCACCGCCGCGCACTTCCATTGAGCCGGTCTCCTCTTCAAGCCACTTGCGCGAGCGTTCGATGCCCTTGCGGTTGAGATACGAGGGCGGTCCGGCAAGGACCACTAACGCGCGCTCGGTCGTGTCGATCTCAGCAGGAAGTGTCAGCCGGCCCAGGGCCGCCTTGCGCACGAGGCTCGTGATTCGGTTCGTGGCACTTGCGGTATCGACCTTATCATCGTCGGAACTTTGAAACTGTGAGAGAAGTCCGCCACCGGTGTCCGGCTCGACCGGCTCGCTGGCGTATCCGACGGTTGTGATTCCCTGCCCAGAGAGGGTGTTGATGACCTCACTTGAGTCGACGACGGACTCGGCGACGGCCCCATCTTGGGTGACCTCACCGGCCCCGAAGAGCAGGCCAAATCGGGTGACAATTTCCTCGTTGATTCCATCGTACCCGCCCTCGATGGACTCGCCGGTCTGACGCCAGGCGTCATTGTCGAAGACGAGTAGATTGTCGACCTCTTGGATGATCGTCTGGAACGATCGGGCAGCGTTGAGCGTGTAGATTCCCCCCTCATCACTGCCTGGGAGGACTCCCAGTCCATAGACGGGTTCCGTGTAGATCCGCTTGAGGTGTCGTGCGACGACGGGAAGCGCCCCGGATCCGGTTCCACCACCAAGGCCGGCGACCAACAGGAATGCATCGACCTCGTGGACCGGGATCTCATCGATCGCCCGCTGGATTTCATCGATGTCCTCCTCGGCGATCTGTGACCCGAGCTCGTTGTCGGCCCCGACGCCGTGGCCTTTCACTCGTGCCTGGCCGATCAACACCCGGTTGTCGATTGGCAGCCGATCCAGTCCCTGCAGGTCCGCCCGTGCGGTGTTAACCGCAAGTGCGGCCTTGACGTGGCCACTTCCGGTCCGGTCGTCGTACTCAAGGAACTTCTCGACGATCTTTCCGCCGGCCTGCCCGAGGCCGATCATTGCGAGCTTCATTGTATGCGAACTCCTTGCATGAAATTCGGCGGGGGTCTTGATATGCGTTCCGTCGCGGTGGCACGGGCCCCGGTATTCAATCAGACACCAATCATGTCCGAAGGTTCATATATGTGATGGTGAATATTATCTAGATGGGAGGCGTCTCATGCCAATCAATGACCTCGCGCGTACCGACGTAGTCACCGCACCGCCAGCAACCGTCGTCGCCGACCTCGCGGAACTAATGGCTGAGGAGAACGTAGGGAGCGTCGTCATTACTGAGGACAACCAGCCGACCGGCATCGTCACCGACCGCGACCTCGCCCTCCGGAGCGTCGGCGAGACGGCCGATCCGGACACCCAGATTGCCGCCGATGTCATGTCCGAAGGCCTTGAGACGGTCCCACCGGAGGCTGGCTTCTACGACGCCGCCGAGCTCATGGCCGACGCCGGTGTCCGACGACTGCCGGTCGTTGAGAATGGGGAACTCCGTGGAATCATTACCGCCGACGACCTGACCGAGTTACTGGCCGACGAACAGCAACACCTCGCTGACGTGCTGCGCGCACAGCGCCCGTCCTACTGAGGTTGCCCGTCCGCCGAACCGGGGGGCTCTTGCTCGTTCGGCTCCACCGTTCTGTATGGTTGATGTCCGGAGCTACGCCCACCGTGTTGGGCCCCTTCTCAGGATTTCCCGTCCGGCATTCCTGGCGTTACCCGTTACACTCGTTGTGCTCGGTGCGGCTGCCGCCACCGTTGAGGAGGTGTTTGACCCCACGCGTACGGCGGTGGCGCTGATTGGACTCGTGGTCCTACACATTTCAGTCAACGCGCTCAACGAGGCGTCGGATTATGAGTCGGGCATCGATGAGCGAACCGACGCGACGCCGTTTTCTGGGGGGAGTAAGACTCTCCCAGACGGCCATGTCGAACCCCGGACTGCTTACCGATACGGCTATCTGATGGCCGCCATCGGGGCACTCATCGGCCTGTGGTTCCTGGTCGTCGTCGGCCCGTTGTTGATCCCGGTTCTCGTCCTCGGGGGAGTCAGCGTACTGGCATACACCGACTATCTCACGCGGTACTCGCTGGGCGAACTCTTTGCCGGGCTCGGTCTCGGTGGACTTCCGGTCCTCGGAACGGCCATCGTCCAAGCCGGTACCGTACCCACGGCGGCCGTCGTCGCCGCCGTCCCGGCGTTTTTGCTGACGTTCAACCTGCTGTTGCTCAATGAGTTTCCGGATGTCGCTCCCGACCGATTCGGCAACCGGAAGAATCTCCTTCATCGGTTTGGACGCGTCTGGGGCGGCCGACTCTACGCCCTTGCGTCGGCGCTCGTTCCGATGAGCATCCTTACCGGTATCCTCCTCGGTGTTGTTCCGATCACGGCGACACTCGCTTTGCTCGCGTCGGTCGCCGCAGTCCGTCCGGTCGCCTGGACGCTCCGCTCCCCGCAAGCACAGCCGCCAGAATCCGTTCTCCGCGACAATGTCGTGTTTATTCTCGCTACTAACGGGCTTCTTGCTGTCGGGCTTGTACTCCCGTCAGTCGGCCTCTTCTGAGAGAATACGCTTACCTTTCTCGACAGGAAGGCCCATTACATGGCCGGTGCAGCGGACAACCACGCCGCAGAGACTCCGGAGATAACCACTTTCGAGGCAACCGTCATGTCGGTCGATGGACGGTCCGTTACTCTTGAGCAGACGTACTTTTACGCGGAGGGCGGCGGCCAGCCCGCCGACCGCGGAACTATCGACGGAATCACCGTCAAGGATGTCCAAACCCACGACGATCGGACCGTTCATACCCTCGCCGAAGCCCCGGCGTTTGCCCCCGGCGAGACCGTGACTGGGCGCGTCGATGCGGACTTCCGGACGTACTGTCAGCGAGCACATACGGCAAGTCACATCGTCTATGGAGCCGGACGCCGCCTCTTCGAGACACCAGAGTACGGTGGCTTCGATATCGCCTCTGACCGCGTTCGGATTGACTTTGCAACCGAGCGGGACGCAAGTGACGTCGATCCACTGACTATCCAAGAGATGGTCAACCAGGTTGTCTGGGAGGACCGTACCGTCGAGTGGTACGAACGTGAGACGACTGACGCAAGGGCGGATGATTCGATCGTATTCAATCTTGAGGGGGACGAGGTCGGTGAGACCGTCCGAATCGTCGATATCGACGGCTGGGACGTCTCGGCCTGTGGCGGCACACACGTCCGTTCGACCGGTGGGATCGGCTATATCAACGTACTTGACGCGTCGAACCCGGGGTCAGGGCTTGTGCGTATCGAGTACGCGGTCGGGCCAGCAGCACTTGAGACACAACTCAACGCTTCGTGCGCTGCCCGGACAGCCGCTGAGCGCCTCGATACGGATGTTGCTGGGCTTCCTGAGCGTGTCGCGGACGTGACCGCTGAAGTTGAGACACAGCGCGAGCGTGCGACCACGCTCGCCTACTGGGGTCTTGAGGCGCGACTTGACGCGCTGGCTGCCCACGACGAGGACTGGGCTGTCGGCACGGTAACCACGGTCGATGCCAACACAGTCAGCGAGTTCCTCCGTGACCGTGATTCCCTCCCGGCCCCGGTCGTCGCTTTCGTCGGTGCCCAGGACCGACCCTTCCTCGTCGTCGGCACGCCTCCGGAGAACGAACATGACGCAAACGGCATTGTCCAGACGGTCACCGACGAATTCGGTGGTGGCGGTGGGGGCCAACCGACGCTCGCACAGGGTGGTGGCATTGACGCAGAGCCCACTGCGATCGTTGAGTACCTCTGCGATCTGGCCAGGTAACGCACCCCAACGATTTTGATTATCCTATCCGATCAACCGGTATGAAACACGTTGAGGATCCCGTGGCGTTGATGGCAGCCGGTACGGCCGTCGGCTATGGGCTCATGCTCGCGGTGCTCGCACTACTGGTGTTTCTCCTTCCGTACCTGCTCGTGTCGGCATGACACCAACAAGAGATCCGGTCAGCGTCACTCGCCAAGGTCGGGATCCGGCGCGTGCTGACCGGTCTTCGTATCACAGTGGAGACAGCCGTGGAGCGTCCCATCGACGGCGAAGACCCGCCAGTAGCGCTCTGAGACGGTCTGTCCACATCGGTCGCACTGGAACATTGAGACGTAATATTATGTTGGTGTTGCAGACACACAAGCGTTTCGGGGGTTAGAAGTCCTCAAGCGTCGCTTGTCCGGCTTTGAGCGCGCGTGTCTCGTATCCCTCTGTACGTGTCAGGTGCGACGCGAAGGCCTCGGTCGCGCCATGGGTCGTATAGACGCGCTCTGGATCGACCGCCCGGACGATCTCGACAAGCTCGTTGAAATCGGCGTGATCCGAGAGCACGAACCCCTCATCGAGCCCTCGCCGGTAAACAAACGAGTCGTCAACAGCCCACCCGGAGAAGCCGGCGGTAACGGCGTCATAACGGTCGACTAAGGTCTCGATCCACGCCAATCGCGTGGTCTGCATCGGCAATACGAGAACGTCGCCGGGCGCGAGGTCAACGTCCGCGTCATAGCGCTTCCCAGGGAGACGGATGTCAACGTGAGCTTCGATTGTCGCCGAGAGCTCGGCGATCGCGTCGGTCACGTACACCTGACGCGATGTCTCGGCGAGAATCGCCTGGAGCTTCTGTGCCCGGCCGAGCGCGTACCCAAAGGCAACGACGACCTCGTCGCTCGTCTCAACGAACCAGTCGGTGATTTCGCCGATGAGCTCGTCGGTCGGCGAAAAGGTGTACTCCGGGTGACCGTACGTGGTCTCGATGATCAATACGTCCGCATCCGGTGGGTCAAAGCCCTCTAGATACAGTCGATCGCGCGGCGAGCAGTCGCCGGTATAGAGGTACCGCCGGCCGGTCTCTGGATCGGTGAGGCGCGCCGCTCGCGATCCAACAATATGTCCGGCTGGAACGAGCTCAATCGCCGGATGGGTGACGACCTCGGAGGCATGGTCCTGGCGTACGTCGGCGAGGGCGGCCGTTAGTTCCGAGGCAACGATCTGTTCGGCGTTCTCGACAAGGTGATCGCCATGGGCGTGGCTCACAACCGTATGAGCCGCCTCTGCGGTGCCGTCGCAGGCGATGGTCGTGCCGTTCGCGAACGTGATTTCGATCCCGTCGGAGCGGCGAACACCCTGTGTCACAGCTGTACCACCTCGGAAGCTGGGTTAATGATCACGGCGTCTGTGCGCGATCAGCTAACGTCGAGACCGTGTCGGCTGATCGTAAGTCATCAATCGAGCAGTACCACGCGCCGCGGACGCCCGTCGTGTCGTTGTCGACCGGTGTCTCAAGCGGGACGAGCGATCCGAGTTTGAAGACAATGACCACGGATGTACTTGAGAAGGGATCAATGGTTGCCTCCCAATCCGCCTCGTCCATCGGTCCTGCCTCGCCGCGGGTCTGCTCAACCCGGTCGGTCACTGGCGCGTAGTGGGTGATTGCGGAGACTGGTACGGTTCGATAAAACGCCATGTAGTCCATGCTGGCACGCGTTCGGTCGTATGACCGTGGAGAAGGGTAGATGCCGTCACGACACCGAGCGAATGTATCCGGCTGGGTCGCTACAACACAGACGCGTGCCTCGCCCGGGGCGGTGTCCTCCGGGGCGTCCGCGGCGAAGCGATCGAGATCCATAGCCGTGATCACGGCTGCTCATCATAAAGCCGTTCGACACGCGCGAGGGTATCTGCGTCCACCGGATCGAGATCATAGCGGATCTGCGTGAACCGTGGGAATCGTAACGCGTATCCTGAGTCGTAGGTGTCAGACTTCTGTAGTTCCTCGTACTCAACCTCAAGAACGACCTCCGGTCGCAACTGGGCCTCACGGCCGTCGACCGACTCGATTAGTGGTTCGACCAGCTCGGTGAACTCCTTGAGTTCGTCATCGGTGAAGCCAGTGTGGAGACGGCCAACTTCGAGCAATGTGCCGTCCTCGCGTCGACAGGCGAGATACGGGCGGCCCAGGTACTCGCTTTTGCGCCCCTCGCTCCACTTAGCCCGGGTGACAACCAGGTCAAGTGGCTCCATTGTCGGTTTGATCTTCCGCTGGTAGCCGACACGCGAGCCCGGCTGGTAGGTTGCATCGAGATTCTTGGCCATTAGTCCCTCATGTCCTGCCTCAAGAATCTCCTCGTAGAACGATCGCGCGACCGTCGGGTCATCCGTCCGTCGGTGGGTTGCCCGGCCTATTGTCTCCGTCTCCTTAATGAGTGTTTCGAGCGTGGCGATCCGCTCGTTTAGCGGTCGATCAACGTAGGACTCCCCATCGTAGTACAGTAGATCGAACGCATAGACCCGGACCGGCACCTCCTCGGTAAGAGCTCTGATGTCGTGTTTTCGCTTGATTCGTCGCGAAAGCTCTTGGAACGGGACAGGACGCTCCGTCGTTGGGTCAATCCCGACCACCTCGGCCTCAACGGCCTCAATGATGAACGAGTCGCCATCGATATAGGTCTCGGCGGCTTCGATCACATCCGGAAACTGTTTGGTCACCTCCTCAAGCCGTCGAGTGAACATCCGGAGGTCTCCATCGTGGCGATGGAGTTTGGCACGGATCCCGTCGTACTTGGCCTCAAAGAGCACCGGTGTGTCCGTCTCCTCGGGCTGGAGATCCGCGATGGCGTCTGCAACGCTCTCGGCCTTCCGGGCGAGCATGGGCTTGATTGGTCGGAAGACTTCGACATCAAGCGCCGCAAGCCCATCACGGCCGTCGGTCCTGGCCCGTTCAGCCACGATCGCGAAGTCATTGGTTACCTCATAAGCGCGGTCGACGGCCTCGATTGCTGCCTCCAATCCATCGAGAAAGGCCTCGGCGATGGCATCCCGGACGATCCCCTCACCGACCCCTAGTCGCATTGCGCCGACAACGGTCCGGATCACATACCGCGCCTCCGCCGGATCGGCGTTCGAGACCAGTCCGGCGATCGCCTCAACCTGCCGGGATTGACTGCCGGCTCCGTTGTACTCGGCCACCGATCTGAGCGTCTCGTAGACCTCTCGGACTGTCAGCGGCGTTGAGACCAGCGTCTGCTGGGTCCGATCGGCAACGGCGATAGCGGCGGCATCGCCGAGATCGCCCTCTTCACGCCAGCGGTCCGTGAGCGCGTCATCATCGATCCCGGTCGCCCGAACGATTGCCTCTTGAGCAAGGGCGGTTGAGACTCCTAGATCGTTAGATTCCCACGGCGCGAAGATCCGCCCGCGGACGAGTTTCACCACGACCGACACCAGCTCCGGATCGATTGTCGCGAGACACTCCGCGAGGATCCGTCGCTTCTCGAGTGTCGAGGCCGTCGCGCCGAGGTCGTCGTAGACCGCGACGAGACCGCTGTACTCCATTGCCAGTAGCTACGTCCCCGAGGTGGGAAAGTCCACTGACTCTCCAACCACAATCCCCAATACCCGCCGTGGCGAATACGTGATGTCGTGAGTACTCACCACGATGATGCGTCGGTATCTCGATCGATTCCCTGGCGCTCCGGGACGTTGTATATCATCTTTGCCAGTTCATTGATGGGGGTCATGGGGGTCTCAATGCTCAGCCCCGTGCTGCCAGAGCTCCGGAGTGTCTTCGGCGTGTCCGACGCGCAGGTCGGACTCGTGTTAACGGCCTATACGTTGCCGGGGATCGTCCTCACGCCGCTGGTTGGGCTAGCCGCCGACCGGATTGGCCGACGACAGGTGCTCGTCCCGTTGTTGTTCACCTTCGGGATCGCTGGCGGGGCAATTGGACTGGTGAACTCCTTTGCCATGGTCCTCGGACTGCGGTTCCTCCAGGGTGTCGGCGCCGCAGGATTAGTCACTCTTGCGGTGACGATCATCGGCGACATCTACAGTGGGGGCCGGCGCGATGCCGTCATGGGAATCAACGGCAGTATTCTTGGCGTCGGGGCCGCCTTTTATCCGCTGCTCGGGGGTGCCTTGGCGGCCATCCGGTGGAATGTCCCGTTTCTCTTCTTCGGGATTGGCATCCTTGTCGGCATTCTTGCCCTCTTTGTCCTGCCAGCGGGCGTTGAACACACCCCGACCAGCGCACGAGAGTACTTCATGCGGATGGGAGCGGTAGCCAAACTCCCCCGAGCACTCGCCATCTTCGTAGCAATCTTTACGGCGTTTTTCATCTTTTATGGCGCCGTATTGACCGTACTGCCGCTGCTGTTGAGTGATACCTTTGGGCTGTCGACCAGTCAGATTGGCCCGGTACTGGCGATGGTATCGATCGCCAGCGCGACGGTCTCATCGCAGTACCGACGCATCTCCAAGCACCGAAAGGCCGCCGAGTTGGTGGCACTGGGCTTTGTCGCCTACGGACTGAGTCTCCTGTTCGTCTGGCTATCGCCGTCGGTGCCGTGGGTCGCCGTGTCGCTGTTGTTCTTCGGGGTTGGCTTTGGGATCGTGATGCCCTCAATCGATACGGCCGTTGTAACGCTCGTCTCAGACGACCTTCGTGCCGGGATGATGGGCATGCGGACCAGTCTTCTCCGACTCGGCCAGACCCTCGGGCCGGTTGGATTCACTGCCGCTGGCCAGCGGCTGTTCACTTCGACGCTCCAGGGCTATTGGACGTTACTGCTGGGAGCGGGCCTGCTCGCCATCGTTGGAGGTGGACTCGCCTACCTCGGATTGCGCCTTGGATCCGGCCGGTGAAGCGCCAGACGGCAGCCCGAAATGCCGGCCTTCCCGTGTGGCTTTTGCAGTCGGACGCCCAATGTGACTTCAATGAGTGGCATCGGACTGTGGCCACACGGACTCGTGGTCGGACTGTTGCTCGCAACGACGACGCTATTTACCGGACTGTCGCTGGTGAACGTTCGGTACGGGTCCCAGCAGATCCGGGCGCGATCCGACTGGCTCGCCGAAACTCTTGATGTCGATGACCCTGAGGAGCTCATCGACTACGAGCGGACGACGACAGGGCTATCGTTGCTTGAGTCATGGACGCTTCTCGGGGCGTTGCTTGTCGCGCTACTGACCGGCGTGCTGGGGACGCTTGCCGAGGTTCTCGCGGGTACGGGGCTGCCGATGGCGCTTCAGGCAATCGGCTTTATCAGCGCGATCATGGTGGGCTACCGGCTGCTCGACGCGCCGTTTGATCTCTTCTCGACGTTCGTCGTCGACGAACTCTTCGGGTTCAACGAGACCACTCCGGGGCTGTGGCTCCGTGACTTTCTGTTGCAGACAGCAATCGCGGCCGTGCTCATCGGAGCGATTTTCGGCGTCCTGAGCGCCCTCGTCGCTCGTCTCCCGACGACGTACTGGGCGACCGGCGGCTGGGCACTGGTTACCGGTGTCGGCCTCCTCATGCAAGTGATCTACCCCCGCGTGATCGCCCCGCTATTTAACAACTTCGAGCCGATTGAGGATGGCGACCTCCGTGCTGGCATCAAGGACCTCTTCGACCGCGTCGACTTTGAAACCGAAGGGATCTACCGGATGGACGCCAGTCGACGCTCCTCGCGGTTGAACGCCTACTTCGTCGGGTTCGGTCGCGCCAAGCGCGTGGTCCTGTTCGATACGCTGCTGGACCGACTCGACCGGGAAGCTGTCCTCGGCGTCCTCGCCCACGAGTTGGCACACTGGACCCAGGGGCACATCTGGAAGCGACTCGGGGCAAGTGCGCTCCAGATGGGCGTCGCCTTCGCGGTGCTGGGAGTGCTTGTCGGCGGAGCGACGATCGCGAGCCCCTTCGGGTTTCCTGCTGGATCGGTCTACGGCGAACTGTTCGTCGCCGCTCTTGTGGTCTATCCGCTTCTCGAAGTGAGCGCGCCGCTGGTCAACCGCGTGTCGCTGGCCCACGAGCGGGAGACCGACCGATTTGCGGTTGAGGCCATGGACGATGCCGCACCGATGGTCCGGGCACTCGGGACACTGGCCCGTGAGAATCTCGCCAATCCGTTCCCGCATCCGTGGTACGCCGCCTTCACGCATACCCATCCGCCGATTCCCGAACGGATCCGCGAGATCGAGCGCTACGACGCCACTATTTCCGAGGCCTGAGCGGGCCTACTGTTCGGCCGTCGGTCGTGAACACCGTAGACACAGCGTTGCGTTGCCAACCCAGTTGACGTCCGTTGATCCACAGTGTGGACAGGCGTGGTGGGTCGTATCGTACTCCGTCGACCCGCGCGGGGCGGCGAGGACGTCCGTCTCAAGGACTCGCTCTACGGCCGCCGGAAAGTGCTGGCGCTTGTACTGCGGTCGTGCGGCAAGAAACGCCCCAGGATTCCCGGGATCGCTCCCATGGAGGTCCTCCCAAGTCACGGCGATTTCACCGTTCGCCGGTCCGCGAGCGGTCTGCTTGATGGCCGCTGCGGCCGCCTCAAAGAGCGGGGTGGTCGCCCAGCGCTGTGGCTGTTCAAGTTCGTTCCCAACTTCGTGATAGGCCTCTATCGCCTTGTCATAAGCCCTCGCGGTCCCGTCAAGACCACCGGCGACTCGGAGGTCGCCGACGAACTCGGTGAAACAGGCCTGCTGGACCGCACGGGGCGTCTGCGAAGCGAGATCGCGCGCAACACTCACGCCCTCGACGCTTCGGCGGGTCGCCCGCGCTTCCGCACCGGCGACGCGGTAGCACAACGCCGCCAACACGAGATAATGTACGCCACCCCCGACCCACCCACGCTCGTCGATGCTAAATGGATCGTGCTCCTCGCGTGGTTCTGCGAGGACGCTCCATGCGGCGCGCGAGTAGGCGTCACCAGCCGCCTCGAAGTGCCGATCCGCAATCGCATTGATTGCGGCCGCCCGATATCCGTCGTCGCGTCCAATCACATATCGATTAGGGGTGGTAGTCACTCAAGCGTTCGCTTTGACGTCCAGCCTCCCGGCTAACGGATCGTCTTTTCGACAACGTTCTTATTGTTGGCTGTACAACAGCACACTGACTCGTGTCAGACGACGACCCATTTGAGGACTTCGATATTCCAGACGACCTGACCGCCGATCTCGAACGGGCGACCCAGCGGCTGACGACCCGGACGGAGACCCGCCGGTACGGCAAGAAGGTGACGATCATCGAGGGATTCAACGGCGATACCGCCGTCTCTGACCTTGCGTCCGATCTCAAGTCGGCGCTCGGCACCGGCGGCACAGTAAAAAACGGCCACATCGAGCTCCAGGGCGAC
Source organism: Salinarchaeum sp. (assembly GCA_046540195.1). Classification (GTDB taxonomy): domain Archaea; phylum Halobacteriota; class Halobacteria; order Halobacteriales; family Salinarchaeaceae; genus CAZFMU01. The sequence goes on along the minus strand of JBKHFN010000002.1, from coordinate 2,095 downwards.
CACGAGTCGCGAGTTCGCGAGATCCTCACCGACCGCGGATACCAACTCAACAGTTAACTCGCCCGCCGACGCCGGCAGGCTTGCCACCGAGAGTGGGGTGTCCCGCGGCTTAGTCGCCGTCCTCGTCGTCCTCTGTGGCGGCCAACTCCATTGCGAACCCGGCGATTCCGGCCGCTACCAGTCCGATCCCGATAGCGCGGAGTTCTCGCAGGTAGCCGGGCTTGGGCTCTAACTGTTCGGCGTTCTCGAAGCTCCGACCGATCATTTTGCGCATGAACTTGGCACTCTGTCTGGGGGCAACCGCCGAGATGAGTCCCTGACCGATGGCCCACACGGCGCTGGCCTTGTGCATGGCTTTCTTGCTGAACATATTCGGTGGTATGTCGAGGATAGTTAAAGACCTCTCGGTTGTCCAACATTCTCGTGGTGCCTCAGGACCAGACAGGTTTCCGGTGGTGAACGAACAATCAGTCCCCCGGATCAACGGCAAGTATGAGCAATGAGACCGCGGTTGTCTGGTTCCGCGATGATCTGCGCGTGACCGACAACCCAACACTCGCCGATGCGGTCGATACGGCCGATCGCGTCGTTCCGCTGTACGTGATTGATCCGCGTCAACGCGAGCGGTCCCGGTATGGACCGATCGGCTCGACGCTCGCTCCCACCCGGGCGCAGTTTCGGCTCGAAGCACTTGAGGACCTACGGGCATCGCTTCAAGACCGCGATGGGGATCTCGTTGTCCGTCAGGGGGCTGTCGAGTCGGTCGTTCCCGAGGTGGCAAGCGCCGTCGAGGCTGATGCTGTCTACGCCCAGACCAAGCCGGCGACCAAGGAGCTCAGCACCGAGCATGCGGTCCGTGAAGCCCTCCCGCCGTCGGTCGACTTCGAGCGCCGCTGGACGCACACCCTGTATCACATTAACGACCTGCCGACCCCGTACGACCAGATTAACGACACCTTCACACCCTGGCGAAAGCGCGTCGAACGCGAGGCACCGGTCCGTGATCCCCGGCCCGCGCCGGAGACGATTGTCGTTCCGTCGACGCTTGAGCCCGGAACGATTCCAACGCTTGCCGCCCTCGACATCGACCAACCGGTGAGCGACGACCGGGCGGTCCTTCCGTTTACCGGTGGTGAAACGGCCGGAAAGCGCCGCGTCGAGTCGTACATCTGGGAGGGCGACCATCTCCGGGAGTACAAGCAGACCCGCAACGGGCTTCTCGGGGCCGATTACTCCTCGAAGTTCTCCGCGTGGCTGGCGGCCGGGTGTCTCTCACCGCGGTGGATCAACCGCGAGATTGACCGCTATGAGGACCGACGCGTCTCGAATGAGGACACCTACTGGCTGCGGTTCGAACTCGCTTGGCGGGACTTTTTTCAGTTCCAGTTTGTCAAACACGGCGCTGACTTCTTTCAGCCCACCGGCATCCGCGATATCGATCGCACCTGGCGACACGACGAGACGGCCTTTCGGCGCTGGGCTGACGGCGAAACGGGCGTGCCGTTCGTCGATGCCAACATGCGTGAACTCAACCAAACGGGCTATATGTCGAACCGCGGGCGACAGAATGTCGCTTCCTTTCTCATTGATGTATTGGAGATTGACTGGCGGTGGGGGGCGGCGTACTTTCAGTCCCGGCTGGTTGACTACGATGTCGCCTCAAACTGGGGGAACTGGGCGTATCAGGCCGGCGTGGGTAACGACTCGCGGAACAACTACTTTAACGTCCTCGGTCAGGCCGACCGGTACGACGGCGACGCGGAGTATGTCACGACGTGGCTGCCCGAACTGGCGGGATTGCCGGCGGAGGACGCTCACCGACCGTGGCAGCTCTCCGCCCAGGAACAGGCCGACTACGGCGTCGAACTCGGGATCGATTACCCGCGACCCATGCTCGATATTGAGGCGCACTATGATGACCTCGCCCGTCAGCGCTGATCACCTTATTCCACGGGTGTGGGATCGGAACCAACCACATTGACATCCTCCTTCGCGTGAACGCGGAGGAATCCCGACCGCGTTTGGGATATTAGGGTTTGTAGTCTACCACTTGTGCCTGCGGTTGGAATCCGCTGGACAAGTCGTGAAGGTAGAC
>JBKHFN010000001.1:0-26884 GCA_046540195.1 Salinarchaeum sp. | reverse complement strand
CGAAGGAAGGCGGTCTCAAGCGGTACATACCCCTTCGCGAGTCCGTTGGCGATCGACGTGATGCCGATGCTCTGCTCAAAGTACTCCTCAAGTGGGGTGTGGTGGGTGTATACCGATGGCACCCCGTGTTTCCAGGCGTAGTACCGACCGAGCATCCCGACAGGGGCCGGGCCGTGGCAGTGGACGACATCAAGGGCCGGCAAGGCCGCAAGCGGCCGGAACAGCGGGATCCGGTACCCGTCATAAAATGGGTTTGACACTGATGGCACGGGAATCTCCCGTGGCCCGGGTTCGTAGGCCCCGTCCGGGTAGATCACATACACCTCATGCCCTCGCGCTTCGAGTTTCTCACGCCAGAGTTTGAGTGTGTAGGTGACACCGTCAACCTCGGGAAAGTAGCTGTCGGTAAAAAAGCCGATTCTCATCGTCGTTCACTCGGATCGTCGTGGCAATCTTTCACGTATTCGTCACCTCCCGGTACAGAGATCGATACCGCTCGGCGAGTGCTTCAAGCGAGAACGCGGCACTTCGCTCGCGCGCCCGTTCGCCGAGTCGCTTGCGCTCGGTTGGACTCTCAAGTTGTCTGAGAGCCTCAACGAACGCGTTGACACCGGCATCGGCCGGAACTTTAAGCGCGTCTACCCCGTCTTCGAGCCAGCCGAACGTCTCGATGTCGCGCACGACCACGGGTTTACCGGCTGTCATTGCCTCTAGTAGTGCGATTCCCTCGTTTTCCTCGTGGGTTGGAAAACAGAAGATGTCTCCTGCCGCGAAGGCCCCACGGATATCATCGATATATCCGGTGAACGTACAGTTCTCCGGGGCCGTCTCGATCAGGCGAGTGGTCTCACGGTCCTTAAGTGAGAGGTCAAGCGGACCGAACCAGGCAAACTCGAAGTCGGGCATCTGCCGAGCGAGTTCGACGAACGTCTCAAGCCCCTTGCGCTTGATTACATGTCCAACGAGGAATACAACCGGGCCATCAAGATCGTAGCGATCACGATACTCGGTTTCAAGTGACTCGAAGCCAGCGAGTTTCTCCCGGTCGACGCCGTTCGAGATGACCGTTGTCGGCCGGTCGACGTAGGTCTTGAGTAGCGACTGATTGTACTCCGATGGACAAACGAGCACGTCCGCCTGCGCGTACGCTCGTTTGAGATACGGCCGCAAGGGCCGCGCGAGTGCGTTCGTAAATCGGAAGCTGTCACCAAAGTCTTCCGCGGTGACGTGCGTATGAGCAATCACGGGAACTCCCCGCGCCCGAGCGCGCCGAGCGTACCAGACCGACCGAGGGCCCATGAGGTTACAGTGCAGTACGTCAACATCCAGTCGTGGCTCGGTCGTATAGGTGACATCGAGACTGTCGAGGATCGCCCGCTGGTGGGCGACGGACTCACGGATACCGCCGGTGATCTGTGACTCGAACTCAAGATAGTGGCTGATCTTCATCGTCAACGACGCTGACAACGTGGACCGGTCACTTGACTTCGAGCCACGGGACCTCCATCAGCGCAGGAATGTGGGTCTCGATATGGTGCTCCCAGACGCCCTCCTCGCCGAAGGCCTCTCCGTGATCGGCGGTGACGATCACAGTCCCGTCAAGTTCGTCCGTCACCTCAGCGACGGATTCAAGCGCGATCCGGAGGTTCTCTTCGTAGAGTTCCATTGCGGCCTCACGCGTACCATCTCTGACGATGTCGATCGGATCAAGTTCGAGCATGAGACCAATCTTCTGGGCCCACTCGCTCCCTTCAAGTGCCTGTTCGACTCGCGGGCGGACAGCGTCGGTGACGGTTGCGAGTGGCCCGTCGTCTTCTTCCTCGCTCTCTTTTTTCAGTCCTTTCTGAATCTGTTTGAGCTTCTGACCCTTTCCCCGTGAGAGATACGGCGCATGCGGCTGCATGTAGTGGAGCACAACCCGGTCAGCCTCCGCCGCAGCACTACGGTTGTTGCGGTAGGCCTCGACGATACTCTCGGGTGGGACGGTTTCGAGGTCGTCGTCCCAGCCGGTCTGCCAGACATCGTAGACATCGCTGATATGATCGGAGGCAGCCCACTCATAATCACAGCTTGCCCCCCATTTGAGCTCGTTCAATGGGATTCCCAGGTTGTTAATAAACGGATTTCCAGAGAAATACGCGATATCGTGGACGTCGGTGAAGGTCCGGTAGGCCCACTCGGGGGTTGACGAGCCCGTACTCCAGCGCTTTTCGAGGTCACCGTCGAGATATTCGTCGTAGACCTCGCTGAAGACATCGTACCGGCACGCGTCGAGGACGATCGCGTAGTCCCAGTCTGACTCCAGAAAGCGATGATCCTCCATCAGTTATCCGTCCTTTTTGAAGGAACGCATGTATTCTTATTGGTTCGTCCTCATTCGAGGTATCCAAGCTCCCGGAGCCGCTCACGCGTCTGCTCGTCAGCGTCAGCTAACGCTGTTGGCTCGCTACCGGCCGCGGTGGCTGGCTGTTCCCACGCCCCACCGATGGCGGTCTCGAAGCGGCCTAACGCGGCCTCGGCAGCTGCGATCTGATCGTCATCGTCCGGAGTAAGCGAAGTTGACTCCGCCGGATCAGTATCGATGCGGTACGCCTCGTCTTCGATTACATCCGCGCGGATGTACTTCGCTGCTGTCGAACGGGCGGCGCGGAGCCGCGAGTACGCCCGGTGGTCCTCAGGGAGATCGATTCCCGCCTCAGCAGCCTTCTGTTCGAGGTGGTGGAGCTCGATCGCCGGACGGTCATACTCGATGAACGCGTAGTCGTTATCGGTCGCTTGAACAGCCTCCTGCCCAGGATCAGGCGCCTTCACCGTCTCGAACGCCCGGTAGGTGTCGGCCACCAGCGATCGGGTAGGGTCGAAGGCGGCCGCTCCCGCGGTCGTCTCCGGCGCTCCGATGTCGGTAACGGAGAGGGTATCAAGCGCTGTATGATACAGATCGAGTAACTCAACGAGATCATCCCGGCGATCGGCGTCAAGCGCAGGGTGGTCAACTAGGAGCGGAACGTTCACGAGCTCGTCGTAAAGAGCGAACTCGTGGCCGTATAGGTCGTGCTCACCGTGGAGTTCGCCATGGTCAGCACAGACGATAACGGTCGTGTCATCCCATTGGCCCGTCTCGCGCAACCACTCGAAAAGCCGGCCGAGCTGGGCGTCCATATGCGCAATCTCCGCATCGTAGAGCTGACGGATGGCCGTCCACTCCTCCGAGTCGATGTCGCGAACGCCGGCGTTATACTCCTTCGAGAGCTGACAGACGGAGTCGGGATCGACGCCAGGGGCGAACTCCTCGCGGTACACGTCGGGCGGGTGATACGGCAGGTGGGCGTCCATCAGGTTCAAGAACACAAACCAGCCGCGATCGCTGTCGCTGGCATCGATAAACGACTGAGCCCGGTCGATAACCGCCGGTGTCTTCGAGTCGGCTTCGGGGCTGCTGGCGAACCGGGCGTGGGCCATCGCCCCAAGACGGACGAGTTTCGAGGCGATTGATCTGAGGTAGTCATTATCGTTGATGATCCGCCAGGCGCTCGCGAGCGGGCCGGAGAATACATCCCGGGGAAGTGCCTCGAAGAACGAGGCGTGATCGTCGAAGCCGTCGGTGAGCCCTGTGTATGGGGTGATCCAGGCGTTCGAGGAGTAACACGCGGTGTCGTACCCGGCGGCCACAAGGAGCGTGGCGAGGGTCCGGTCGGCCTCAAGATACGGGCTCTCCTGGGTAGCCTCGTGGTGGCTGGGATACCGCCCGGTGAACAGCGAGGCGTGGACGGGCAGCGTCCACGGCGCTGGGGCGACCGCTGACTCGAAGACCGTCGCCCCCTGTGCGAAGCGATCGAGCGTCGGCGTCGTCTCCCGCTCGTGACCGTATGGTCCAAGCCGGTCCTTTCGGACCGTATCGAGGACGACGAATAGCAAATTCGACTGCGTCGATCCGCCCATATGCCTGACTCACCGCGGCGATCAAATAAACCGATTGAACCGGTCTGCCGGTAGTGCCCAAACAGATGTTTCAAGTCCACCCTGCTCGAACCCAGGGTGTCACGTCCATGGACAGAGACCAGCGACGGGCCTTGATCGTCGGGGCACTCGTGGCGATCGCAATCCTCGTGGTCATCATCGTGGTTGTCGGGGCCGATCGCGTTGTTGAGGCGTTACTCTCGGCTGCTCCGGCGTACGTCGTGGCGACCTTCGGCATGGCGATCTGTTGGCTCGGCGCGTGGAGCATTATGCTAAAGCTCGTCATGAAGAGTCTCGACGTCCAGATCTCTGCGATCAAGGCATTTTTTGTCTATGCTGGAGCCCTATTCGCGAACAATATCACGCCCTTCGGACAGGCTGGCGGCGAGCCGATCGCGGCGATGCTCATCTCGAAGGCGTCCAACTCGCGGTATGAAACGGGCCTGGTCGGGATCGCGAGTGTCGACGTACTGAACGTCGTGCCGTCGATATCGCTGGTGTTCGTTGGCGTCGGCTACTACGCCACGACGACTGCTGTCGAGAGTCGTATCGAGACGGCCGTCAGTTCCGCTGTCGTACTGATCGCCGCCATCCTGCTGGTATTGGCGCTGGTCTGGCGCTATCGCTATGCGATCATTGAGCGTCTTCCGCCGGTCATTGCTCCACGGCTAGGCGAGTTCGGGATCGCACAACTCGACGCCGACACGCTTGAGACCGAACTCACCGACCGGATGGAACGCTTTTTCGAGAACATTGAGCGCGTGGCTGCCAGTCGGTGGCGGATGACGGCTGTCGTCGGACTTTCGTTGACGGGGTGGCTGTTTCAGGTTGGGGCGCTGCTGATGGCCTTTTCAGCCCTCGGATACTCTGTCTCGCCGGCGGTGTTGCTGTTCGTTATTCCGCTGGCGAACCTGGCGGGAGCAACCCCACTTCCGGGAGGCGTCGGTGGGATCGAAGCCGCCTTCGTCACGCTGTTAGTCGCGACGACGGGCATCAGCGCCTCGGCGATTACCGCCGCGGTATTGATTTTCCGTGGCGCCATCTTCGGCGTTCCACTGGTCATCGGCGGTGCCTCAATGTCGGCCTTCGGCATCCGCGCGCTCCAGTAGGTCACCCGGTGAACAGAGTGCCCCGACTGATCGCTAACAGCGGCCCACAATCCGGCTGTTCCGGGCGAGACCATACAGCAGCGCGGCGAACTCACGCACTTGCCGTATCAACGATCGCTACAGGTAGGGATCACATACCTGTTCGAGCCCTTCTTCAAGATCGATGTGGGGCTCCCACCCGGTCGCCTCACGGAGTTTTGTCGCGTCCGCCATGGTATCGTGGACGTAGACCGACTCAGGGATTGGATTCTCGACGTACTCCGGGTCAACCTCGGCGCCAAGCACGTCGTTGAGCAGCTCAACGAGCTGGTTGAACGATATCTGTCGGCCGGTGCCGACATTGTAGATGCCCTGGAGCTGTTCTTCTGCGGTCCGCTCGATTGCGGCGACAACGTCCGAAACGTGGGTGAAATCCCGAGTTTGGGTGCCATCGCCGTAGAGTTTCGGCGCCCGGCCGTGGGCGATGTCATCGGCAAACTGCGCGATCACGTTGGCGTACTCGCCCTTGTGCCCCTCGGCACCCTCATAGCCCTGGTAGACCGAGAAAAAGCGCAGCCCTGCTGTTGACAGGCCGTAGTGGTTGTGGAAATACTCTGCATAGCGCTCCCGAGCGAGTTTTGAGGCCTCATAGCCGGTGTTCGCCTCGACGTCCATCGATTCCGGCGAGGGCTCGGTCCGGTCTCCGTAAATCGAGGAGGTCGACGCATAGACGACGGTCTCACAACCGTCCTGACGGGCCTGCTCGACAACGTTGACAAAGCCCTCAACGTTGACCCGGGCCCCCAGCTGGGGGTTCTCCTCGTGCATTGCATACGAGGATAGTGCGGCGAGGTGGATGACGACATCCATGTCCGTCGGGAGATCCTCCTCAAGGACACTCCGCTCGGCGAAAGTCACCGATGGATTGAGATTATCGGATGTTCCCAGGTAGCAATCATCGAGTGCGATCACCTCATTGGTCGTGGCGAGTGCGTTAGCGACATTCGAGCCAATGAACCCGGCGCCACCCGTCACGAGGATCCGCTGACCATCCATACCCGGATATGCAGCGACCCAGGGCAAAAGCGGTTCGACATGGCGACCGTCGCCATTGGAATCGATATAATGTCTTAGTATGTAACATGTTATACAATGATTGTGATATCGGACGATATATACCCCTGCTCGGACCGTCATCACGATAATGAGCGAACAGTATGTGGTGGTTGGCGGCAACGCAGCGGGAATGAGCACGGCGGCCCGACTCCGTCGACTCGATGAGGACGCGGAGATCATTGTGCTCGAACAGGGCGACCACGTCTCCTATGCGAGTTGTGGGCTTCCGTATCACCTAAGCGAGACGGTCCCGGAGTCTGACCTCGCGGTGATTGGGGCCGACCAGCTTGAGGCCTCCTTCGCGCTTGATGTCCGGACTAACGAGACGGCGACCGATGTCGATCCGGAGGCCCAGACTGTCACGGTCTCGCCTGCGGATGGTGACACTTACACGCTATCGTATGACGAGCTGGTATTGGCGACCGGCGCCGAGCCGATCGTTCCGCCGATGTTCGATCTCGACGAACTCGAGCACTGCTATACGATGCGGACCGTCCCGGACGCGATCGGCGTGCGCGAGGAAGTCGAGGCAGCCGATCGCGCACTCGTTATCGGCGGTGGATACATTGGAATTGAGGTGGCCGAAAACCTCGCCGAGGCCGGCCTCGATGTCGTGGTCGCTGAGCTCCTTGATCATGTCATGCCAAACACCCTCGGAGCAGATATGGCCGCTATTGTCGAGCAACATCTTGACGACCACGGAACCGATCTTCGTACCGGAACGGGTGTCGGGAGCCTGAGTGAGGATGCCTCTGGAACCGTCACTGCCGAGATCGGTGAGGAAGATCACGCGTTCGACCTCGCTGTTATTGCAACCGGAGTTGCACCACGGACGGATCTCGCGGAGGCAGCTGGCCTCGAACTCGATGAAAGCGGGGCTATCGCCGTCGACAGCGCGATGCGTACGTCTGATCCGGCGATCCACGCCGTTGGCGACGCCGTTGCGGTTCCGACTGTCCTCGGCGAGGGACGTGACTGGGTGCCACTCGGTGGGCCGGCCAACCGTGAGGGACGTGTTGCCGCCAACGACATTGTTGGTCACGAGGACGCCCTTGATCCGGTCCTCGACACGGCGATCGCGAAGGTGTTCGATCTTGATGTCGGCACCGTCGGGATGACCGAGGAGGCGCTTTCGGAGGCTAGCCGGTCTTATGAGGCGATCTACACAAGCGAGGCCAGCCACGCCGAGTACTATCCTGGCGCAGCGGACATCCACTTCAAGTTGCTCTTCGATGAGACGGATGGCACGCTCCTCGGCGCCCAAGCTGTCGGCACCGATGGGGTTGACAAACGCATCGACGTGCTAGCAACCGCAATCGCTCACGGCGATACCGTCTACGACATTCGTGATCTTGACCTGGCGTACGCACCGCCGTATTCTGACGCGAAAGACCCGGTGAACGTCCTCGGAATGATCGGAACGAACGTCCTTGAGGGAGTCGCCGATGTCATCCAGCTTGAGGAGTTCATCAAGGCACAGTCTGACACGCTCGTGATCGACACCCGATCGGCTGAGTTGCGCGACGCCCAGGGACACATCGACGGAACAACGCATGTTCCACTGGCCGAGTTGCGCGAGTGGATTGCCCAGACGGACCTAAGCGACGAGGAAGAGGTGCTCACCTACTGTGCAATCGGCAAGGCCTCGTACGTGGCCTCGCGCATCCTGAATCAGCACGGAATCGACTCTCGTAGCCTCACTGGCGGTTACGTCCGGTACGAGGCGGCCGATGAACTGTCGACTGCAGAGGCCGTTGAGGATCCAGTGCGACAGTAATTGAAGCATTGACTTCCCACGAGTGAGACACACTCCGTCAGCCGCTGGCCACCCAGAGCGAGATTGGGTACGACCGGGACGAACTCACTGTGGATCCCAAGGCCGCTGTCGAGTCGTTGCAGGACGAATACAATGTGGCCTCACTAGACGAGCTCCGTTAACATGACGGCTGCCGAAGACACGTCTGCTGACGAGGTGACGGAGCGATATCGGCCTGCAAGTGACTGAGACCTCACGACGTACTGTCTCTCATCAGACGTCCGACGATCGCATGTCGTCGATTCAGGACACCTGAGTCTCTTATTCGGGCTATTCATCTAATACCTTGTTGTAATCCTGTGAACCACAAGAGAACGTCGACTTCCAGTCGCTATGTGAACGAAATCAGACGATGGCCCGTTGCTTGTTCACGAATTCTCCGCCGCTGCCTGTCGCACACAGTTCGTTCACAACTCGAACGGGCGTGGCGGGCTTCCGATTCTCGGGCGGACACATCTCCTTTCCCGCCACTGCCAGCAGGAGTAGCGGTTGTCGTTGATCTCCTTGATCGTGATCGTTGCCTTCGCCGGCACGCCCTCTGGGAAGTCATCGGGGCGTTCCTTGACGTCGGTGTCGTCCGTATCCTCCACAAGACGAGCTTCCCGCGCTTTGTGTTCGACCAACGCCTCGGCGTAGCTGCAACATCTTGGAACTGCTCCGGGGTGGCTTCATTGAGCGTGTTGACAACCTCCGTCGGGAGGTCTGACTCTTGATTATGCGAGAGAGCACAAATATATATGGGAGCACAGCATCAACACTGTTGTAAGAGGTGTCACGCATGTCCGAATCCTCGCGAGATGGCGTCCAGTCGTGGACTGAGTCGATGAGCGCCCGCGACCGTATTCGAGCGGTCGCCGAGACGCTTCGCGAACCACGGTCAGTTAACTGGATCAGCGAGCAGGCCGACGCCGCCTGGAGCACGACTAACGAGGAACTCCAGGATCTTGTCGACCAGGGGCAGTTGCGTCGCGTCGAGGCCGGCGAGACGACGCGCTATCAGCCGGATTACACGCGACTGCTCTTCGAGGAAATCCGGGCGCTCATCGAAGAGAACACGCGCGAAGAGCTGCGGAGCGAACTAGCCGCGATCACCGAGGAGATCGAGGCGTGGCAGGCGACCTACGACGTCGAGACGTGGGAGGAGCTCGAACAGTCGCTCGCTGACGGCGACCTCACAAGTGCCGGGCTCCGTGAGCGCCGTGACGTCATCGCGTTCTGGCGTGAAAACGAGGAGGATCGCCGCCTCATCAAACACGCACTGGAACTCTATTCCGACGTCGAAGCCGCTCGCGAACAAATGACCGACGTGGCTGATCGCGCAACGAGCTAATCCTCCATTCTCACAGAATGATCTTCCTTGCCGGCCCGTGACCGCTATACACAGCGGACTCTCCTCCGCGACGTTCACGACCGATTGACGAGGCAGGCTGGGTGCGAGGATGTGCGCTATCGTCCGTCTCGACGCCGATCCCGGTACGTCATCGCGGATGTCGATCCGACGACGTTTCTGAGTGACTTTTACGACGCGACGACCGCGCGGCTAGAGATTCGCTTCTGGTACCCTGCCGACGTCGACCACGAATACTACCGCATCAACTGGATCGAGCCGGACCGGAACCTACTGATTGGCTTCCACCAGGACGCCGACCATCCGGATCTTGGGCGCTGCCACATCCAACTCAATCACGAAGATACGCCCGTTGATCGACATGGTGTCGTGTTTCTGGATGCGCACCCACTCGCCGTCCTCGATGACCGACTACAGCAGTTCACAACGGCGGTAGAGGCGATTCGCTGGGAGAATGAGACGCCCTCGCTTCCAACTTGGCCGGTCTAGACCGCTAGTTCACAACTCGAACGGGCGTGGCGGGATTCGAACCCGCGATCGAGGGGTTAGGAACCCCTCGCCCTGTCCGCTAGGCCACACGCCCACGACAACACGCATCAGTTATTATTCGTCGATCGATTGGTGGACGGCTCCGCCTCGGGCCCCTCGCTGATCTCGGAGTCCTCGTCGCGCATCTCCTGTAGTTCCTGTTCGACCTCTTGTTTCCCCTTCTGGAATTCACCGATGGCCTCCCCACTTGACCGGGCGAGTTGCGGGATCTTGTTGGCACCGAAGAGCAGGATCGCGATGAGGACGATCACCAGCACCTCCGGGCCAACGGGGAGACCGAACATCGGCACGAACGTGTCCATCACCATTGTCGACCGTGTGTAGCCTGGTGGCAATTATAGTCTTTTTGCCTCTCCGAACCGTCCGCTCGCGGCCGCAACGGCTATTTTTCTGGCGCTCAAGCCGCGTGTATGCTCGAATGTGGCGACGTTGCCCTGGGGTTTTCCGCGCCGATGGCCGACGGTGAGATCCATATCACGGCCCTTGCGGACCTGCTTGCCGACCCGCCAGTACTGGTAGCGTTTTTTCCAGGAGCATTCACGGGAACCTGTACGAGCGAGATGCACGCCCTTGAGGAACGATTCGGTAACGCCCCGGTGACGGTTGTAGGCATCAGCCGGGATCTTCCCTTCGCGTTGAACGCTTTTCGCGACGCCGAGGGGCTATCGGTCCCGCTGGTAGCCGACCCCGATGCGACGATCATGGCGGATTATGACGTGGTGACCGACTTCGCCGATATCGGGCTTGACCGGATCGCCAAGCGGGCGGTGTTTCTGCTTGATGATGACGGTCGGGTCACCTACCGATGGATCGGTGAGAATCCGACCGTTGAACCGCCGTACGATGCGATTGCTGACGCCCTTGAGCGGTAGGCCAGGGCTTTGTGTGTCCGGGCTATACTACCATGGGTATGCCTGATGACGAGTCGCTTGCTGATCCCGTTGAGCGCACCCGAACCTACAACCCGACGGCGGATCACCCGTTCCCCGAAGAGCGGCTCAACCGCGTCCTTACGTACATCGCCGATAGCGAGGTGATCGCCGCCTATCTTGAGGCCCAGAATGTTAACCCGGTCGACCGGATGAACTACAACGACCACGGGCCGACCCATATCGCGATCGTCCGTGACCGAGCGCTCCGGCTATACGAACTGCTCAAGCGTGCTGGCGTTCCGTTCAACGCCGGCCAGCAGGGACTTACGGAGGCTGACGAACCGGTCATCATCGCGCTGGCGGCAACATTGCACGACGTTGGCCATATTGTCCACCGACACGACCACCCTTACTACTCGATTCCGGTTGCAACGCCGCTGCTCGATGACATTCTTCCGGAGTTCTATGACCCGTCAACGGCTATCCGTGTCAAAGCCGAAGTGCTTCACGCAATCCTGTGTCATCACACCGAGGAGCAGCCGCTGACGACCGAGGCCGGCGTTATTCGCGTGGCTGACGCACTCGACATGGAACGGGGGCGGTCGCGGACGCCCTACGAGAAAGGTGGCCGTGGAATCAACACGCTCTCGAGTCGGGCAATCGAACGGGTCGTGCTTGAACCCGGAGACGATGTTCCGGTCGCCGCCGAGATTGAGATGAACAGCGCCGTTGGTGTCTACCAAGTCGATTCGCTGCTCAAGGCAAAACTGGAGGGCTCAGGCCTTGAGGAGCACGTCCGGATCGTTGCGATCAACACCCAAGAGGCAGAGGGCCAGGATCTCGTCGAGCGGATCGAACTTTAGATCGCCGCACGATACCGGACCTGCTCGCCGGAGGTGTCGGTGTCGACGACGCCACGTTGCGCGAGTGTGCCGAGCACGCTCAAAATCGTCAACTGTGGCAGGTCGAGTCGGCGTTGCAGCTGTGACGCCGTCGCCGCCCCTTCAAGGGCGAGCGAGTGAAAGACCAGCTTGGCTGTCGTTGAATCGATCTTTGCCATCAGTCGCTGTCGTGTCTCGCTGTCGAGGACGGCCGCCATACTCGGGAGCACAACTTCGACGATAATAAAACTCCTTATCGACGGCCGTCGAACTTGTCTCAGGCGGCCGCCGCAAAGTGGTCGTCGTACTCGCCGGCGTCGATTTTCGCCTTGAACTCACGGGGATTTTCTCCCTCGATGGTCACGCCAAGCGAGGTACAGGTACCGACGACCTCCTTGGCGGCGTTTTTCAGGTCGTACGCGAGCAGGTCGGACTGTTTCTGCTCGGCGATCTGCTTGACCTGATCGACCGAGAGATCGGCCACGAACTCCTCCTGTGGCGTGCCGCTGCCGGTCTTGAAGCCGGCTTCGTCTTTGATGAGCTCGGCGGTCGGTGGCACTCCGACGTCAATCTCGAAGCTTCCATCCTCCTCGTAGGTGATCGTCACGGGAACTTCGGTGCCATCGAAGGCCGCCGTCTCGTCGTTGATCGTCTGGACGACCGACTGGACATCGACCGGTGTCGGACCGAGTTCCGGCCCGAGCGGCGGACCAGGATCCGCCTGGCCACCGGGGACCAGAACCTCAATCGTATCGCTCATGGAGAAAAAGACCCGCTATCGCGAGTTAAGGGTTGCTTTTTCTCCGCAGCGCGCGCTTAGCCGTCAAGAGGAGAGAAATCGCCGGTGATGTCCCACTCATGGATACAGTAGGGACTACCGACACGACACTTGTTGTCCTCGTCAATCTGCCAGCCGCCGTCGATCCATACTTCACAGCGTCCGCACCGCTCGCAGGTGCGGCGTTGGGGTGCGCGAAGGTTCTGCATATACAGGGTGACGGGGTCAAGCCACATAACTGTTGGAGGTATCCCCGATCACAGCAGGTGTGAGTGCCCGTCCGTCCAGTCCGACAAAGGTAATCGGCTGCCCGGACATCACAGAAATGATGCGTACTGAGGTCAGTCGCCGCCGGGCCTGGCTGATGGCTGCTCGGCCACAGACACTTCCTGCGGGGGCCGCCCCCGTGATTGTCGGCGTCGCCGTCGCACTTTGGCTTGATCTTGCCGCCGTCGGTCCAGCTGTCGCCGCCTTGGTTGGGGCATTGTTGATCCAGATCGGCACGAACTTCGCGAATGACTATCACGATGGCGTTCGCGGCGTTGATGCGGCCCGCGAGGACGGCTACACGCGCGTCACCCAGTCCGGATTGATCCCGGCCCATCGGGTCAAAGCCGCGGCGCTTGCGACCTACGGCCTTGCGCTGCTGGTGGGCGGCTACCTGGTGTACGTCGGTGGTGTCCCGATCCTCGTCATCGGACTGGCAAGCTTGATCAGCGGCTACGCCTACGCGGGGGGGCCCTACCCGCTTGGCTCACACGGGCTTGGTGATCTCTTCGTGTTCGTCTTCTTCGGAGTCATTGCGGTGACTGGCACCGTCTACGTCCAGGCGGTCGCGAGTCTTGGTGTACTGACCCCGGTCGGTGTTCCGGCCGGGACGGTTCCACTTGAAGCCCTCGTTGCGAGCCTTCCGATGGCGGCGCTGTCGACAAACGTTCTTGTGGTGAACAACGTGCGGGATCTTGAGTCAGATCGGGCCGCCGGCAAACACACTCTCGCCGTGCTCATTGGCTACCGCCTCAGCCGTATCGAATTTCTTCTCATGATGGTGGTGTCATACCTCGTCCCCGTGGTCTTCTGGCTCGGTGTCGGGGTCGAACCAGCCGGCATCGGTGCGCTATTACCGCTTGTGACGCTTCCGTATGGGCTCGTGATAACCAACACTGTCTGGACACACACCGACGGTGATGCGTTGAACCCGGCGCTTGAGCGAACCGGCAAGCTGCTGTTGGCCTACGCGGTCACCTTCGCTGTTGGACTACTGGTGTAACCCGGTCGCGGCGGGGTTTATTATTCCCGAGCCCGTAAGCTACCCCTGTATACGTGTCAGGCGAGCAGCGTGCGGTCATCGTAAAGCGGGTTGATCAGGGGACGGCTGACACCGAGGAGATCACACACCTCGCGGAGTCGGCCGGCTATACCGTTGTCGGAGAGATCACCCAGACGCGCCCGGAGGATCCGGCGACGGCCATCGGCGCCGGGAAGGTACAGGAACTCGCCCGGACGGTCTTCACGACCGACGCAGAGACGGTCCTATTCGACAACCGTCTTGGCCCCTATCAGACGTACAATCTCGGACAGAAACTTCCAGAAGGGACTGAGGTACTTGACCGGTTCAAGCTCATTTTGGACATCTTCGGCCAGCGCGCACAGACGCGCAAGGCCCAACTCCAGGTCGAACTTGCGGAGTTACGCTATGAACTCCCGCGGACGGAGGCCAAAACGAGCCTCGCCAAACGGGACGAACATCCCGGGTTCATGGGGCTCGGCGAGTACGACGAGAGCCGCGAACAGGACATCAAAGCGCGCATCAGCCGGATTCGTGACGAACTTGAGGCCATCGAACAGACCGAGGCTGACCGTCGCGCCCAGCGCCGCGAGTCTGGCTTCGATCTGGTGGCGCTAGCGGGCTATACGAACGCCGGCAAATCGACGCTGCTTCGCCGATTGGCGGCCGATCTTGATGTCGACGAAAACGAGGACCTCCACCCGGATCTTGACCCGACAGCCGAATCCGAGGACCGGCTGTTTACCACCCTCGGCACGACTACCCGCGAGGCGGCCATCGACAGCCGCGACGTGCTGGTGACGGACACGGTCGGCTTTATCAGCGATTTGCCACACTGGCTTGTGGAGTCGTTTAAGTCGACGCTTGATGCGGTCTACCGGGCCGACCTTGTGTTGCTCGTTGTTGACGTGAGCGAACCGATTGAGGACATCCGCGAGAAACTCGTGACCGCCCACGATACGCTCTATGAGCGCAATGAGGCGCCGATTGCGACGGTCCTCAACAAGACCGACCGCGTTGACGAGATCGAACTCGCAGAGAAGCGCGCTGCACTCTCGGCGCTGGCGACCGACCCGGTCGCGGTGAGTGCCACAACCGGGGCTAACATTGCCTCGTTGCGTGATCGGATCCACGAGGAACTGCCGGCACTTGAGCACGAGCGACTGGTGATGCCGATGACCGATGAGACGATGAGTGTCGTTTCATGGGTGCACGACCACGCGCGCGTTGATGACGTGAGCTATAATAACGATAGCGTCTGTATCGAGTTTGCGGCCCACCCCTCTGTTGTCGCACAGTCGCGCTCGAAGGCTAGCGACCTCGTTGCAACCGTCGAGTCGGTCTAGCCGTCCTCCGGCTGTGGTGTTACCGATGGGTGCCCGGTCGCTGGATGCGGTTCAACGGCCACATCGACGCCGAACACCGCTTTGAGTCGATCGGCGGTGAGTACGTCCTGTGGCCGACCGCGTGCGCGGATCGTTCCGTTTTCGAGGAGTGCAACCCGGTCACAGAACCGCGCCGCGAGATCAAGGTCGTGTATCGCGAGGATGACCGTTCGATCGTCGGCAGCGATCGACCGTACAAGCGACAGAATTGCGGTCTGGTGGTTAATATCAAGACTGGCCGTCGGCTCGTCGAGTAGCAAGACGGCAGGGTCCTGTGCGAGCGCACGAGCGATGAGCACCCGCCGCCGCTGTCCGCCGCTGAGCGTTGTTATCGACCGGTCGCGCAGACCGGTCGTGTCCGTCCGTTTAAGCGCCGTCTCGATCGCCTGTCGGTCGGCCTCCGTCGGCGTGCCAAAGCGTCCGCGGTGAGGGTATCGCCCCATTTCGACGAGTGTCTCGACATCGAAGTCAAACCCAATCGTCGACTCCTGTGGGACGACCCCGACTCGCTGTCCGAGATCGCTCGCATCGAGTGTCTCAACCCGGTCGCCGTCGATCCGCACCGTTCCGGCGGTCGGATCAAGGAATCCGTCGATGGCTCGCAACAGCGTCGTCTTGCCGGCACCGTTTGGGCCGACCAGCCCAAGGACGGTCCCGGTCGCCACCGACAATGATACTGTCTTGAGGATTTGCTGGCCGCCCAGTTTGACGACAAGATCGTTAACCTTGATCATACCGAGTGCACCTCACGACTGATGAGGAGGTACAGAAAGAACGGCGCGCCGAGGGCGGCCGTAACGATCCCCACGGGGAGTTCTGCGGCCCCGGCGCGGGCAACGGTATCTGTCGCTACGAGGAAGATCGCGCCAGCAAGCGCACTCGTGGGGAGTAGCACCCGATGATCGGGGCCGACAAGCAGGCGCATGATGTGGGGGACGACGAGACCGACAAACCCGATAACGCCCGAAACGGCGACCCCGGCCGCGGTCACGATGCTGGCGCCGGCAAGGAGGTTGCGTTTGCTGCGCTCGACGTTAAGACCGAGCGCGTGGGCGTGCTCCTCGCCCATCATCAGCAGATTGAGGTCACGGGTGTGAGCCAACAGAAGGGCAAAGACGACCAGGACTGGCGGCACCGCAATGCTCAGTCGCCACCACGTGCTGGCGTGGAGATGACCCATGAGCCAGTACACGACGCGTTCGAGGCTCCTCCCGGCGTTCAACAGTAGATAGGAAATGACGGCACCGAAGAACGTCTGAACGGCAATCCCCGCCAGCAGGAGTGTCGCAACCGGTGTTCGTCCGCCTTCCGTCGCGATAACGTACACCAGCCCGCCGGTAAACAGCCCGCCGACGAACGCCGCCGCTGGGAGTCCGTATGGGACGGTAACTGGTGCGACGATGTAGCCGACGGCTCCGGTTGCGGCGCCAGCGGAGATGCCGATAATCGACGGATCAGCCAGCGGATTTCGGAAGAATCCCTGGAACACCGTGCCGGCGGTCGCAAGCGCAAACCCGACAACCGCCCCAAGGAGGATCCGTGGCAGACGGATTGATCCAACGATGGTACGGGTCGTCGTCGACACGTCTGCGGCAAATGGGTGGATCCACTCGAGACTCCCGGCCGCGTAGGTGGGCACCACGACCATCTCAAGGAGGATGGCTATCGTCTCGAAGGCCCCGATGTCTGCCGGTCCGATGGTGGCGCTACCGACGATGACTCCCAGCAGGACGACACCGAGTCCGGCCGACCACCGGAGCGTCCGATGGAGTACCACAGAACAATCTCAGTTGTAATAATTAAATCTCTTTTGTACTGGACGCGCAGACGCTCCTATGCGACGGAACGTTATTCGAATCGCGCTGGTCACCGTTCTCCTCGTTGGTGCCGGCGGTGCTCTCGCTACGGGGGCTGCCGCGGAGTGTACCTACCCGGTGACGGTTGAGGATCACACCGGCACGACCGTCGAGGTGACAACACCGGCCGATCGCGTCGTCGTCTTGGAACCGGCGGCTGCCCAGATCATCTGGGCAATCGGTGCCGAAGACCGCGTCGTCGGTATGCCCGTCGGCGAGTACACATCGTATCTCGATGGTTCGGAAACCAAGACCGATGTGACGGGATCATCGATTGAGTCGATTGATGTCGAGACGGTCATCGCCCAGCAGCCGGACCTGGTGATCGCTCCGAACTACGTCGGGAACGCAACCATCCGACAGCTTCGGACCGCAGGGATCACCGTCTATCAGCGCTCGGAGCCGGCATCGCTCGATGAGATCTACACTCAGACGCGACTGTTCGGTCAGTTCCTCGGGGCGTGTAGTGCCGCCGATCAGACCGTCGTTGACATGCGCCAGCACGTCGAGACCATTGAGACGGCAGTGACCGATCGCGACTCGCCGCGTGTGCTATACTACTTCTTCGGGTACGCCGCTGGCGAAGAGACCTTCATCGGCGAACTTATCACGACTGCGGGTGGCGAGAACGTCGCTTCTGAGGCCGGAATCACCGGCTTCAGACCGATCTCCGAGGAAGTCATCGCGCAGTCTGATCCCGAGTGGATCGTGACGCCCAGTCACGCTGGTGTGCCAACCAACGAGACCCCCTTCATGGAGACGACCGCTGTCCAGTCCGACCAGGTCCTCGTAGTTGATGCTGACCGCGTGAGTCAGCCTGGACCTCGGGTCGTCACTCCACTCACCCGGATGGCACACGCCTTCCACCCGAACGCGACGCTTCCGGTGGCTGACACGACGGTGAACGCATCAACGCCACCCACCTCGGAGGACCCACAGCCCGGGTTTGGCATCGGCGTGGCGGCTACGGCGCTGGCCGGGGCGGGAATTCTTGCCCACCGACGGCGTAACGCCTAATCTGCCTGCTGAGTAATCACTCGCGATGACGACACGCTCGGGGGTGATCCTGGCCGGTGGCCGATCAACTCGGTTCGTAGGGGCCGACAAGGCGCTCGTTGAGATCGCCGGTACGCCGATGGTCCGCCGTGTTGCCGATCGGCTCGGTACGGTTGTTGACGAGGTGATCGTCAACTGCCGGACCGAACAGCGCAAGGCGATCCGCGCCGCCATTGACGGATGTTCAACATCGACGCGGATCGCCCTTGACGACCATCCCGACGAAGGACCGGTGGCCGGTATGTACTCCGGACTCGCCGCTGCTGATGGGAACCTCGTGGCGGTGCTCGCCTGTGA
The DNA here is from genome assembly GCA_046540195.1 of Salinarchaeum sp. GTDB lineage: Archaea > Halobacteriota > Halobacteria > Halobacteriales > Salinarchaeaceae > CAZFMU01. The sequence goes on along the minus strand of JBKHFN010000001.1, from coordinate 8,597 downwards.
CATGCCAGCGGTCGTGCCGTCGTTCGTCGATGCGCTCTTTTCGGTAGTGACGAACGACCGGCGCTTTGATCCACCTTCAGTCCCCGCCGCGGGTCCGACACCCCCTGATGACAGTCCGCCGTACGATGCCGTCGTGCCGATATCGCCTGAGGGCTGGTATGAACCGCTGCAGGCGGTGTACCGGCGGATGCCGACTTACCGCGCCTGTGAACGCGCCCTTGAGCGCGGGGACCGCAAGGCCTTGGCCCCGCTTGACTCGTTGTCGTGGACCCCTGTCGGCGAGTCACTTATTAACGCCCACAACGCTGGCATTGGCTTCAAAAGCGTCGACACACGGGGCGACCTCACAGCCGTAGTCAAGCAGTTTGTCTGATCGATCACTCCCGGACGGCGACGATTTCGGGGGTTTGCATCCGTGCGAGGACAACGCGATCAAACGCCGATTCACTAATCGCGTCGGCGATCCGTTCGGCGACGGCCCTGTCAGTATCGTTATCAACCATATTAAGCACCGCAATGGCGGTTGCGTCCGCCGGGATGGCCTTCTGTCCTCCCTGTTCGCTTGCGAGAACGGTCGCGACATCGACCGGGGTGAGTTCATCGCCATACTCACGGCCGGTGATTGTGGCTACCTGTTCGGGACGGTGGACGCACTCGTCGGTTAGCGCTTCACCGACGGTGTGGACACTCGCGAGCACGAGTACGGTGTCGGCACCCGCTGGAAGCTGTGGTTCATGATCGTTCGGTGCCTTGAGCTGGCGCATCCGCGCGCCATCGGCCTTGACGAGTGTCGTCTGGACGCTTGGAACGGCGTCAATAGTGGCAATCGTTGATGGAGCGTACCCTCGGTAGCGGTCCTCGCGCTCGCGCTCGGGCACAACACCGATTGGCCAGTCATCCGTCGCCCGCACAGCCGCCGCTGGATTGTCGGTTACGACGACATCGGCAACCGCGTCGTCGAAGATCGGAATCCGAACGGTGGCGGTGACAACCGCGCGATCAAGCGCGTCGGCGAGCGCGTACAACGTCGTCTTCTTGCCGCCGGCGCCGACGGCACAGACGATCCCCGACTCGGCGGCCAGTGTAGTCGGGAGCGACGTTGCGGAGCCCGTCATGTGTCGAGGGGGCGCTTCTCCTTTTCGGGCACTCGGACGTCGTGGATACGCGTCTCCGGGTACTGTCCATCGGTGTCCTTCTCGGCGGCCTTTACCATGTCCCAGAGGACACCGAGGCCGGTCGTCACACCCTGGATCGCCTCCATCTCACAGCCGGTCTTGCCGGTCGTCTCGACGGCTACCTCGATGGTGACCGCTTCATCACGGACATCGAATGTCGTCTCGATGTTCGTGATCGGAATCTGGTGACATAGTGGAACTGTCTCCCAGGTGTGTTTGACCGCGCGGATTGCGCCGATTCGGGCGGTCGCAAGGACGTTTCCCTTCTCAATGGTGTCCGCCTCAATCGCGTCGATTGTCGCTGGTTGGAGATCGATCGTTCCGGTGGCGACGGCCCGTCGAGCTGTATCGGGCTTGTCCCCGACATCAACCATCTCGGCGGTCCCATCTGCGTCAGTGTGGGTCAAGTCGTCGCTCATCGGTCCGTGTTCCATAGCGTTTCGGCGACGACCGGTGGAAGGTCGGTTGCCAGTAAACCGTACCCCCGTTCTTCGACAATGCGGTCGCCAGCAGCGCCGTTGGCGTATGCGGCGATCGTCCCGGCCTGCAGTGGCGGGTGCGTTGCGAGCAGTGCGCCGGCTAATCCGGCGAGGACATCGCCTGTACCCCCGACGGTCATGCCCGGATTTCCCGTCCGGTTGATGCGCGTGTCGGTCCCATCGGAGATGATATCGTTCGGGCCCTTGACTAGGAGTGTATGACCAAGCTCGGCGGCGAAGGCTCCGACGATATCGGCCCGCTCGTGCCAGTCATCCGGCGTCTCCTGGCCCATCCGTGCCAGCTCTCCGCGATGGGGGGTGCACAGTAGTTCGGCATCGGTATCGACCCCGGGGATGACTTGCAGTGGATCCGCATCGACGACAACCCGACCGTCGAGTGTTTTGAGGAGGTCGGTCGCTGCCTTGAGACTTGCATCAGCACGACCGAGTCCGGGTCCCAAGACGACACTGTTGTGCTCAGCAGCAAGGGTCTGAAGCCGCTCGACGTGGTCCGGTCTGAGGTGATCGCCGGGAAGCGCTCGGACAATCAGGTTCTCGCTGTATCCCTTGATCGCGTCAGCGACGGCCGCGGGACAGGCGACGCGCACCAGATCGGCTCCACCACGGAGGGCAGCTTGGGCGGCGAGCGCCGGTGCGCCCGAGTACGGTCCGCCACCGACAACCAGTACCTCGCCATTGTCTCCCTTGTGGGCGTCTGCAGGTCGTGAGAGCGCCTGGAGGTCACCAGGGCCAACGAACCGCTCAGCTGCCGGTGGAATGCCGATGTCCGCGACGGTCACCTCGGCTTCGAGATCCACGAGTCCGGGCTTCATGTCGTGGAACGTAACAACGCGGTCGGCGGTGACGGCGCCGGTCGCGCCAGCACCTGTGTCAGCGTTTACCCCCGATGGGACGTCAACGGAGACGACACGTGCGGGGGCATTGTTGATCCGGGCGGCGGCCGATGCAGCGGGTTCGCGGAGCTCTCCCGCGATACCGGTGCCGAGGATACCGTCGACGATGACGTCTGCCGACGCAATGGCGTCGCCCGCGGCGCCCTCGCGCAGAGCCGCCGAGTCGCGCACCTCCCGCGTATCGTATGCCCCCTGCTGAAGTGCGTCCCAGTTGGCCTGGGCGTGGTCGCTCCGGATTCGATCAGCCCGACCAAGCAAGAGGACGGTTACCGAACGGTCGTCGAGAAACCGCGTTGCCGCGAAGGCGTCACCACCGTTATTGCCGCGCCCGGCAATGACAGTAACAGCGTCACCCGACGCACTCATCTCGCGAACCGCCCGGGCAACGGCATTCCCGGCTGACTCCATGAGCTGCTGTCGCGACACGCCGACAGCGACGGCGTTGCGATCAACCATCGCCATCCGTTCGCTCGTGATCATCCTCTGACACTCAGCGGCCAAGCCCTTCAAATCTTCCCGTCGCTCGCCGTCACCCCGGCAGCTCCTGTGTCACCGTGTCGCCCTGGGAAGCGTGGACATGTGCGAAAAGTGCGCGGCTCGTTGACCCCCTCACCGTGCTCGATACGCTCAACAGACGTTCGCGACGAACACGCCGGGCGCTGTTTTCCAAGAGACGACTAGTCGCCATCGAATGGCACAATCATGATAGGGGCCTCCCCCGTTGGCTCTGACATGGACGTGACCATTCGGGCCAGTGATGTCGGCGGGCGGGCTCGCGCTCCCCCATCGAAGAGTTATAGCCACCGGGCGATTCTCGCGGCCGGTTATGGCCCCTCAGAGACGACGATTGAGGCACCGCTGGTGAGCGCGGACACCCGGGCAACGATGCACGCGGTGGAGGCCTTCGGCGGTAGTGTCGAGATGGCCGACGAGCGACTACAGGTGACGGGCTTCGATGGCCGGCCGGCTGTACCCGCGGATGTCATCGACTGTGCAAACAGCGGGACGACCATCCGGCTCGTAACGGCCGCAGCGGCGCTCGCTGACGGCGTGACCGTGTTGACCGGCGACGCCTCCTTGCGCTCGCGTCCACAGGGGCCGTTGCTCTCGGCGGTCGACCAACTCGGCGGCCAAGCGCGGAGCACTCGGGACAATGGACAGGCCCCGCTTGTTGTCACCGGACCAATTGACGGCGGCCGAGTGTCGATCCCGGGTGATGTCTCCTCGCAGTTTATCACGGCGCTGCTGATGGCTGGCGCTGTTACGCGTGACGGCATTGAGGTCGCCCTTGAGACTGAGCTGAAGTCAGCGCCGTACGTCGAGATTACGATCGAACTGCTTGATGCCTTCGGGGTTGACGCGCGTCATACGACCGACGGCTTTGCTGTCGATGGCGGGCAGACCTATGATCCGCCGGGGAGAAAATATCAGGTTCCTGGGGATTTTTCCTCGCTGTCGTACCTGCTTGCGGCCGGTGCCGTTGCGGCCCCGTCAGGACTGCGCGTGGCGGGGCACGCCCGAGTGCCCAAGGCGATACCGCGATTGTTGACATACTCGATCGGATGGGAGCAGATCTCCAGTGGGATCGCGAGGCGGGTGAGATCACGATTACCCAGTCCTCGTTGACCGGGGTGACCGTTGATGTCGCGAATACGCCGGATCTGCTGCCGACGATTGCCGTGCTCGGTGCGATCGCTGATGGCACGACTCGTATCACCGAGTGCGAACATGTCCGGTACAAGGAGACTGATCGGGTGTCCGCGATGGCCGACGCACTCGAGACCCTTGGAGCACATGTTGAGGAGCGACAGGACGAGCTAATCGTCCACGGCGCCGAAAGCACCCTCACCGATGGACACGTTGATGGCCGCCACGATCACCGGATCATCATGGCGCTGTCGATCGCTGGACTTGTCGCTGAGGGACCGATCACGATTGCAGATGCGGAGCACGTTGATGTGTCGTTCCCCGGCTTCTTCGAGTTGTTTGAGGAGCTCGGAGTGACCCTCAAGCGGCAGGAGTGATCGGGGGGAAGGCCAAACGGTCATATGCTGGGGACTCTCACCAACGGATATGAACGGGAACCGATTCGGTCGGCTCTTCGAAGTGACGACATACGGTGAGAGCCACGGCGAGGCGATGGGCGTGACCGTCTCGGGCTGTCCGGCCGGCGTCGAACTCGACGAGGCGGACATCCAGCGCGAACTCGACCGCCGCAAGCCTGGACAGTCGACGATCACGACGAGTCGGGGGGAGCCCGACCGGGTGCAGATCAACTCTGGTCTGGAGGATGGCTACACGACCGGCACGCCGATCGGGATGGTCATTCAGAACAAAGACGCCCGTTCGGGCAAGTACGAGCCGTTCGTGACGGCTCCCCGTCCCTCACATGGCGATTACACCTATTCTGCGAAGTTCGGTACTCGCAACTGGGGCGGTGGAGGCCGCTCGTCGGCCCGCGAGACGGTTAACTGGGTCGCCGCCGGCGCCGTTGCCAAGCAGGTGCTCAACCAGTCCGAGTACGATGTCCAGATCAAGGCACACGTCAACCAGCTTCACGACATCAAGGCGTCGCCGGTGAGTTTCGAGGAGATGCTTGAGAATACTGAAGAGACAGAGGTGCGGTGTGCGGATCTGGAGACGGCCGAGGAGATGCGCGAACTGCTTGAGGAGTACCAGAAGCGTGGTGACTCCGTCGGCGGAACGATTTACTTTGAGGCCCGCGGGATTCCCCGCGGACTGGGAGCTCCGCGCTTTGATAGCATTCCGGCGCGACTCGGCCAGGCAATGTTCGCCATCCCAGCGACAACCGCTGTCGAGTTTGGCCTTGGGCGTGATGCTGCGGCGGTCGCTGGCTCTGATCGCAACGAGGACTGGACGTTTGCAGACGGTGAGACTCGCCCGGCGACGGTCGCTGAGGAGGGCGACCCGGTTCCGGAGGGCAACGACCATGCCGGCCTCCAGGGGGGGATCACGACCGGCGAGCCGATCTACGGTGAGGTGACCTGGCACGCGCCGACATCGATCCCCAAAGAGCAGACGACGGTCGACTGGGAGACCGGCGAGCACGAGGATATCAATGTTGTTGGCCGACATGACCCGTCGTTACCCCCACGTGCAGTGCCCGTCGTTGAGGCCATGCTCTATGTAACCGTGCTTGATTTCATGCTGCTCGGTGGCCGACTTAATCCCGACCGGCTTGATGACCGGCCGGGCGTCTACGATACCGAGTATCATCCCTCGAATCCCCGACGCGAGGAGTGAGTCCTCGCCGGGCGATTGTGCATCATTGTGCATTACTGTTGGCTGAAAATACACCCCGTTATTCGCCGGTATCCGTGGACTTGCAGCAAACCTTCACGATCTATTCTTGGTAATCTATAGCAAACGCTTTAGTATTACTGGACGAACTGTCACAATACTCCCGGCCAGCGGCTGGCCGATGGTCACCCATGCATTCGGATGAATTCATCTGGCGGATCGCAGGTGGCTCCGGCGACGGGATCGACTCCACGAGTCGGAACTTTGCGACCGCGCTGATGCGCTCTGGACTGCACGTCTTCACGCATAGACACTTTCCTTCACGGATCCGCGGCGGCCACACCTACGTTGAGGTTCGGGCGGCCCCTGATCCGGTTGGGGCCCGCGCGGACGAGTACGACTGTCTGCTCGCACTGGGGGACTCCTTTGCTCGGAGCACCGACGAGGACGCCTACTACGACAACGAGCAGATCAAACCGCTTGCGGAGAACCTTGATGACCTCCGTGACGGCGGGATCATCGTCTACGACGACGGCGTTCTCGACACCGATGCCATCGAAAACTTTGACGAGCGCGCCGCCGAACACGACTGGCAGGTCTATCCGGTTGATCTCCAGGCAATTGCGCGCGAACACGGCCGGGATGTCATGCGTAATACTGCCGGCGTCGGCGTTGTTGCCGAACTCGTTGGTTTCGATGTCTCCTACATTGAGGAGATTATCACGGAGTCGATGGACGGTGATATCCGCGATCAAAACCTGAATGTCCTCTCAGATGCGGTTGAACTCGTCGATACCGAACTTGAGGCGGACCACGATGTCGCCGTCCCTGACGGCGAGCATGACAGCCAGCCGGCGCTCCTCTCAGGGTCAAATGCCATCGCCTACGGGGCACTTGATGCGGGCTGTCGGTTCATTTCGGGCTACCCGATGACGCCGTGGACGGACGTGTTCACCATCATGTCCCAGAACCTGCCGTCGTTTGATGGCGTCTCCGAGCAGGTTGAAGACGAGATTGCGGCGATCAACCTGGCGATCGGGGCCTCCCACGCCGGGGTGCGGGCGATGTCTGGCTCCTCCGGCGGTGGCTTCGCGTTGATGTCCGAGGCTGTTGGCCTCGCTGAGATGACCGAGACACCGCTGGTGTTGCTTGAGGCCATGCGCGCCGGCCCATCAACGGGCATGCCGACAAAGCCCGAACAGGCCGATCTTGAGCACGTGCTGTACACCAGTCAGGGTGACTCCAACCGCATCGTATTCGCTCCGGGAACCCTCCGAGAGGCCTACGATCAGACTCGCCTGGCCTTCGAGTTGGCCTATGAGTACCACCTACCGGCGATCATTGTCTATGATCAGAAGTTCTCCGGCGAGAACCGAACGCTCCCGGCAGACTTCTTTGATCGTGAGCCGACGACCGATCCGGGCAACGTCATGACCGAGGAGGACCTCGCCGAAGCCGCTCACGATGTCTCCGGCAAGTACGAGCGCTTCGACGTGAACGCCGAGACGGCGGTACCGCGGTCGGTTCCGGGCCAGTCCGGCGGTCGGTTCCTCGCAACAGGCAACGAGCACGTTCCGAGCGGTCACATTACTGAAGACCCAGAGATCCGGACCGCTCAGATGGACCGTCGGATGGCGAAACTCGATGCAGTTGAGGATGACCTCGCCGAGCAGTCGACAGGCCTCCAGCGTCACGTCGGTCCCGAGGACGCCACCTACGGCATCATCACGTGGGGCACGCAGCAGGACACCGTTTTCGAGGCGGTCGAACGACTTACCGACCAAGGCGTCTCGGTCAAGGGTCTGGGAGTCAGCCAACTGCTGCCGTTCCCCGACGAGGAGATGATCGCCTTCTTAGAGTCCGTTGATGAAGCCCTTGTCGTCGAGATGAACGCCAGCGGGCAGTTCCGCGGGCTGATTCAGCGGGAACTCGGCCGATTCGGCGATCAGCTGGCGAGCCTTCTCAAATATGACGGCGAACCGTTCACCCCCGGCGAGATTGTCGATGGCTTTGAGGTCGAAATCCTCGACGATCGGGACACACTGGTATCGACGACGGCGAAACTCCGGCACACCGCAGATGACTGATCATGAGTAGTGACTTCAGCGCGATCAACGACCCACACGAGCATAGCCGCGATGACTACACTCCTGAGGGAGAGCCCCAGCCGACGTGGTGTCCGGGCTGCGGTGACTTTGCGGTCGCCAAGTCTCTGAAGGGCGCACTCTCCGATGTCAGCAAGGGACCCGACGAGACGCTCGTCGTCACCGGGATCGGCTGTTCGGGCAAGCTCAACAGTTACGTCGACACCTACGGCTATCATGCTATTCACGGCCGGGCCCTCCCGGTTGCCCGTGGAGCGAAACTCTCGAATCCCGATCTTGAGGTGATTGCCGCCGGCGGTGACGGTGATGGCTATGGCATCGGTGGCAACCACTTCATGCACACCGCGCGGGAGAACCACGACCTGACGTACATCGTGTTCAACAACGAGATCTTCGGGCTGACCAAGGGCCAGACCTCGCCGACTAGTCCAAAGGGACATAAGTCGAAGACTCAGCCCCACGGGTCGGCCAAAGACCCCGTTCGACCGCTCTCGTGGTCGCTGTCAGCCGGTGCCTCCTATGTCGCTCGGACCGCGGCAACCAATCCGCGACAGGCTCAGGAGATCATCGCCGAGGCGATTGAGCATGATGGGTTTGCCCACATCGATTTCCTCACGCAGTGTCCGACCTGGAACAAGGACGCCAAGTCCTACGTCCCCTACA